>NJDV01000053.1 GCA_002254765.1 Thermoplasmatales archaeon ex4484_36
CCGTTTAAGTTCTCCCAGGCGTAGAGGCCCGTAGCGTACGAATTGGACTTTCTGGGCCCGGTGTGTATTATATCTATCCAGCCATCGTTGTCAATGTCCCCCACATCGATGTCTGCCCTCCAGATCCCTTCGGTTGGGAGGCCCGATGAGTGGGAGGTGTAGTTCTCAGCGGTGGACTGAAGGGGATAGGCGGAGGGGATGAACCCGATAAGTCCTCCGGCGTAGCTTTCCGAAGCTGTACTGTTCGTTGGAGAGGGTGGGTGGGGGACACCTCCCGGATACAAGCCAGCCGTCCAGACAATCATAAGGGCTACAACAGAAAGCAAAACTTTTTTCACACCATATCACCCCGTGAGAGAGGTTCTGCCTTCTCCCAAAGGGAGAGGAAGATATCTTTCAGAAGTTTTGCGAATCCACTGTCGTGGATGACAACACCCTGGACGGAGTCCTCACCGTTTCCAACAATTATTATGGAGGACCTCTCGTCGAAGGTACCCCCCTTTAGCGGTAGACTGGGGACCTTTCTGTGCTCCCACCTGGAGTATTTTGTGAATATCACCTTCACAGCCTCCGGGGCGGTGAGGATGTAGTCCTCCGAGATAAGGAAACGGATGGGTGTATCCTCCGGTGGCAACTCGTATGACATCTCTGTCATAGTCTGCAGATAAGGTGGTTTGGCGAAGATGTATCCCTCCCTTTCTGTGTGGAATATGAGCGTCTGATAACGTCTGTATATCTGGGAGGGTTTTATGTAGAGCATGTTGAGGAGGGAGTCTTTAGGGTCAGACGCTTTGAACCTTTTGACCCTAGATGGGACGACAATCACCAGACCCATCTCCACAAGACTGGCCAGGACATCATAGGTCCTGGTTCTCGGTATTCCCGAAGCTCTTGAAAGCTCCGAAGCGGTCATAGGCCCAGAAGAGAGTAGGGAGAGGTATGCTTTTGCTTCATAGGTGTTCAGTCCCAGGGAGGCGAGGCTATCTATGAGTTTCTTTTGAAATGTTGTCACCCCGGAGAGCCTCTCGTACTACTATTTCATTAAGTACCCTCCTAGAAGGGATGTGGACATATCTACTAGATCCGGCATTAAGCTCTCCACTCTTGTGACAGCCAGAAAAAAGCTCACCTCAAAGGGTCTTCTGAAGTACAGCGTATTCCCCTTCAACTTTTCCGAGCCTCGGCCCTACCTCTTCCTCCTTACTGTTGAATCGGAGAGAACGGGAGATGAAAGAAAGTGCGGGGATGTTAAGGTGGTACAGGAAGGGAGTGTGTCCCTCATCCTTTCCATGAGCGATGGCAGATCCACAGCATCCTTCGTTTATGCCGCTAGATACACTGATTTTTTCAGATTCAAACATCAGCTCCTCCGAGAGATATACCCCGCAGGGGGGGCTGCAGAGGTAAAAGAGCACTGCCTCCTCAGAGAGGGGCTTGTTGCCCTCAACCTCTTTGACCATTCCCGAAGGGTTGCGCGTGAGCTCCTCTCGGAGATATCCCCTGCCAGGTTGAGGGAGAGGCTGAGGGAAGAGGAGGCAGCTTTGGGGGATAACGAATTAATAATCCTGCCGGATGTGACCAGTGCGCATCTTCGGAAGGAAGAGATGGCGATTTTAAACGCCCTCTTCAGGGACCCTACAATGAATTATGTTGAGCTCTCCCGGGCGACCGGAATCAACCGCCAGCGTGCCGCAAGGATCAAGAAGCGGCTTGACGAGGAGGTCTATTACCGTCCCTACGTTGACCCCTTTTCAACCTTACGTGAAAGCGAGCTAGTTGTCATCCACGCCATGGAACACTCCGGGGAGGTTGACGGGGGAGCCGTCGCATCTCTCTACAAGGAGAGAAGGAATGAGTTCAGAGAGTACAACGTGCTGTTTCTCCACTCCGGGGACACCTCTGTGATGATAGAGATATACCCTACCTACAGAGAATTCAGAAAAAGGTCTTCAGACCTTGAGGAGCTTATGGGGGATAAGCCTTTTCACCTCACCTCCCATCACACCCTGGTTATGACCCCCGGGGAGAGCTTTGAGGCCAGAGTCCCTAGCTCATTTCCCTCACGTGAGCGTAGCTCTGAAGCGCCCCACTCTCGGCGTTGAAAACGATGTACTTGGTGTTCCCCTCCCCAAGCGTCTTCTCAAAAGAGTAGTAGAGCCCCCTCTCCCCCGTCAGGCTGTTTATCCCTGCCGGGATCAAGGGATAGTAGGAGGTGAAGCGGAAGGTAAGCCCGTTCCAGAGGAGCTGGTCCTCCTCTCCGGGGGAGCTCTTTCCGTAGAGGAGCATTGTGACGTTGTCGCGGTCAAAGCAGTCTTTTGCCAGGGCCTCTGCCGCAGAGAAAGAATACACCCCATCGGAGGACACTTTGAGGGAGAGGGTGGAGGTTGTCTCAACGATTATCGGGTTCTCCGGGGAGGACTGAAGGGCTATCACCCTTAACGCATCCTCTCCCCCCGGGTCCCTAATGAGTATCTCCCACCTCTTCAGGGAGGGCCCCTCCTCACTTATGTTGGCGTAGGCCAGTCTGGCGGAGGGGTGCAGCGTCATAAACTGCCTGTAGCGGCTCTTCTCTTCAAGAGTAGTGAATATGTCGTCCAGAGTGAACCCTTCAGGGACGGAGGAGCTCATATTACCCTGCCCGGGGCTGAGTCCTCCATAGGGGTATTTCTCCCCCCGGTAGGCCGGCTTGAGCTCTGAGATATCCTCAACAAGAGGGTGATAGGCCGACTGCTGGCCGAAGAGCACTACGAAGTCCCCGGGTTGGTAGTCCTCAAGCGTTCTTTTGAGCTCCACGCTGTAGGAGGTGGAGCCTTCTGCGGCGGTGAAAGTTGTATTGACCTTAACCGGGACGGGGATGTAGTTCCCTAGCCATACAAAAATGTGGTAGTCCTCAATCCCCAATCTCTCCACCAGCTCCCTCTCTAGTTTTATCTCCATCTTAAAGCACGGCCTCTCCCCCACCCTCTCCGTGCCCACGATCCTCCACTGATAGGTGTAGCCCCCAACCGTAAAGAAGCCATCCTCGTCCTCTTCAAAAACCCTACTCTCCTTCACGGCATCCAGAGAGAGGAGGACGTCCGCAAGTTCTGTGGAGGGGTATTCCACATCGTCTATGCTGTAGGTACGCTGAACGCTCTGGCCGGAGATGAGAAAGCTCATATCAATGAAGGTGTCAGAGACCACCTTGAAGGGATGTCTGTAGTAGAGATCCACGTATTTGTCCTGCCTGTACGTCTGCTGGCCGCTTATCGGAATCACCCCTTCCCCTCCATTCACCGTGGCCTCTCCGGATATTTCAAAATACTGGTTGAGGTGAAGGTTGAGCGCCCACGCCTCCTGCCCGAAGCCGTTCTGAACCCGGATTCCCCCATCCCCCTCAAGATTTATACGATCCTCCTCCCCCGGGGGGTTCCAGAAGTGCAGCGTCACATCTGTAATCTCAAGCAGCCCCTCCTCGGAGAGATATTCTATCCCTTCACTGTCGTGGAGACTCACGTTTCCCTCGGTATAATAGCGGTACTCGTCCCCCCACCTCAGCCTCTCTACCGTTATTGTTATGGGGTCCACCTCTATTCTCACAGAATACTCCTTCAGAACCTCCCCATGACTGGCCATAAGGGTCACGTTGTAGCTCCCTGAATGGGTGAAGTACAGCTTTATAACCTCCGAGTTGAGATCACCCTCCAGGATTCTGTAATCCTCAGGGACTATGATCCAATTCAGTTCGATCTCCTTCACACTGGAGCGGATGAAGGTCCTTGTGGCATCTAGGGTTACCACCTCACCCGCATAGCACTCGGTGGCGGAGGCGTCAATGTATGGAAGAAGAACGACCTTTTTGTTCTGTCCGCCGCGGGAGAGTATCGTGTAGTATGCCGCTGATAAAACTATTATCACCACCGCAGCAGCCATGACCATTTTGAAGGTACCCCCACGGGGAAGCTTAAGGTGAGCCCTGCGGGGGGCCTTCGCCCCGGCAGGCTCCTTCTCAGCCCCCGTGAGCTCTGGCTTCTCAGGCGTCTTTTCTTCGCCTCCCTCAGCCCCCTGAAAGAGCTCTTCAAGCTCCTCCATCCTTTCGCTGAACTCCGACCGTCCTTTAAGTGCCTGGACAAGCATCTCCTCAAGCTCCTCTGTCTCCACCCCCTCCGTCTCCTCGACCCCGAGGTCGGAGAGCGCCTCCCGGAGGTAATTTCTGTACTCCGTCAGAAAGAGCTGGAGGTCCTCTTCAAGGAGGTAGGAGAGTTCCTCTTCCCCTCCCAGTATCCCCTGAAGAACCTCAAGCTTCTTTTTCATAAGCTCTTTATCTTGTCTGCCCCCGGGTTCAACCGCCATAGGCTCACCGCACACCCTTTCAATGGCCCCACATATTAAAATTATTTTCCTTTACACAGAACCATCCAAAAAGATTTATTAACCACATAAGGTAATTCGGTTTACATGGCCAAGGGTCAGCAGAACCTCTTCTCTCTCTCCAACAGGATAATCCTGCACATAGACAGCTTCAAGATATATTACGAAGAGATCGATATTGTGACCCCACCGAAGGACCTTGTACAGAGGTATATTGCCCTTGGGGTTGGTGCGAAGTTTAATCAGGTTCGCGCCAGATTGAACGAACTTCTGAGAGATGGTTATATCCTGAAGGTTCAGACCAGGCCCCTTGGGCTCCCCCGTGCGGTCCCCGTTTACCTTCTCACTGAGAAAGGAAGAAAGAGAGCCAAGAGACTCAAGGAGGAGATAAACCAGCTGAAGATAAGAGTGAGAGACGAGCACGGAAGGATCTACGAGGAGAGCATAGGGGAGCTTAAGAAGAGGATATTCCCCTTTCCCAAATACAACGAGATTTATCTGATGCTCAAGAGGGAGGGTGTGGTGGACATAGCCCGGCTTAGGGATTACAGGAGGCATGGGGTGAAGGTAGCCCACCTGGGGGACTCCCCCGTGGTGACAAGGCTCTACGGCAGAGATATGGAGAGGATCCACCTGATGGACGGTCTGAAGAGCCCTGGTCCCTCCGTTTACGTGGTCAAAGGTATAGCAGGCATAGGGAAGAGCACCCTTGTAAAATCGGTGGTTGAGTTCTTCCTCAACGAGACCAACATCTTCTGGTACACCATGAAGGAGGGAGACACCCCCGGGAGTCTCCTGAGAGAGCTCGCCTCCTTCCTGAAGAAATGCGGTGCCACATCACTGGAAAACCTGCTCAAGGCGGGAAGAGAGAGGCCCTGGACCCTGGATGAACTGAAGGACGCCCTGAAAAGGGACTTAACTGAACTCTTCGCCATACTGGTCATTGACGATACTCATCATGTCCGAAGGGACATGAATTTCATCTACACCCTCAAAGCCATCAAGGAGGCCACCATAAACAGCAGGGGTCTTAAGACCATTTTCATAACAAGGTACGACGTTCCCTACTATTCCAGAAGGGACGAGGTTGAGGGGCATGTGGAGATTATCCACCTTAAAGAGCTTGACTTTGAGGCTGTCCAGAAGCTCTTAAGAGAGAAGGGGATTCCTGAGGAGTATCACGAGACGATATTCAGGAAGCTCGGAGGCCACCCGCAGGTACTTGAGCTCTTAAGGAGGGATACCACAGACTTTGAGAAGATTCCCGATAACGTCACAGAGTTCGTGGTGAGGGAGGTCATAGAGAAGCTC
>NJDV01000054.1 GCA_002254765.1 Thermoplasmatales archaeon ex4484_36
ACCGGGACACCGACGGTGATGGAAGGGACGACTCCCACGACTTCTATCCTCTCGACTCCTCTCGATGGTCAGAAAGGACGTGGACAGATCGCCTTAAAAGTTTCTTCCCGTACCTTCTGATAGCCGCCCTCGGAGCGGTCTTCTTATGGCTCTCCGTCAGATGGATGTGGAGAAGACAGCAGAGGAAGGAGGAGGAGAGGACCGAGAGGATGAGGGAACTGCAGATGGAGATGGAGAGACAAAAGGAGGTTCTCAAGCTCTACCAGGAGATTGAAGAGTGACCCTCTCGTAGAAGTCTACGGCCCTCAGGATCTCCAACTTTTTCCGACTCTGCCCTGAAGGCTATGGCTAGATCTGCCATCTTAAGCATTGGAATATCTACCACTGTGTCCCCCACAACCACCAGGGTGTCCGTACAGGGGTAGTACCTCTCAAGGAGGGAAAGGAGCACCTGGTCCTTCTCCTTACCCTCAGGAGCCTCTCAGCCAGAAGGTCAAGGCCCCCGCTTATTATCCCCACCCTGTACCCTCTCTCCTTCAGCCCCTCAACGAGCTCTACGGCTCCCTGGGTGAACTTGATATCCTTTAAAGGTCTCACAACGTCTTCCACGGTAACCTCTCTTCCCAGAGCCCTCCTCCAGAGGGCGATGTCTCGCCTCATGAACTCGTAGTCGTCTATTCTGCCCTGAAGGTAGTCCCTAACGCTCTTCTCGTTGTCAACGCCGTAGTGACGGTGGACCCAGGCCCAGGAGGACCTGCACACGGTAAAGACCCCGTCCATGTCAAAGACAGCAACCTTCAACTCAATCCCCCATAAAAAGTGCTAGGCCAGCCGGGGTGGACGCCCTAGACCCCCGCTGGGTTGCTCCTCCCGCCTTCTCAGCCCCGCAACCCCACGAGCGCCGGTAGTCTGCGGTTAGGCTGCTCCCTTCCGGGCCTGACCCGGTCCCCACAGCCAAGGTGCCGGAGCTTCCCTCCGGAAGCCCCTGCACACCACCTCCAGCCCCGAGGGACGAGGCCTCACAGTTGGCGGTCGGCCCTGCGGGGTTCCGGTTGCGCCGCCCCCGGCCGTCGCCCCGCTATAGACCATATTGCGGCACCACCGCCAGAGGCGGTGGCGAGGGAGGGCCTAGCTCCCCGGCCAAGCCTAGCGTTTTTTCTTTACTCCCCCCTCTATAAAAGCTTATCTGAGAACCCTTTCCATATCCCCACCCTTCTCCTCCCTTCGTATCGCCGGTAACAACAGCAATTTTATACCCCGATTTTCTTACACCTCCACCCCCGGGGATGAAGATGAAAGAAGCCGCGAAGGAAAGCGTTGAGAACTTCACACCCCTCATGCGACAGTACCACAGAATTAAAAAGAGGTACCCCAATGCCATCCTCTTCTACCGCATGGGGGACTTCTACGAGATGTTCTTTGAGGACGCCGTAGTGGCATCCAAAGAGCTTGGAATCACCCTCACATCAAGAGACAAAGGGCCTGACGGGAAGAGGATTCCCATGGCGGGCGTGCCCTATCACGCCGTAGACAACTACCTCCCTCGCCTGGTGGAGAAGGGATATAAGGTGGCTATATGCGAGCAGGTGGAGGACCCGAAGAAGGCCAAGGGCATTGTCAAAAGGGAGGTGGTAAGGGTGGTGACCCCCTGGCGCTTCTTGACCTCTCCACTGGGGAGTTCTTCTGTAAAGAGGTGGAGGGGGACCTGCTGGAGGGTATAAGATCAGAACTTATGAAATACGGCCCCCGGGAGGTGCTTGTACCTAGATCTCAGAGGAGGTGGGTTGAGGAGAACGTGGGGGAGGCGCTTAAAGGGATCACCATAACGGACTGGCCCGACCACCTATTCCTGCCAGAAGGATCCGAGGAGCGCTTGAAGGCCCACTTCTCCGTGCTTTCCCTTGACGGGTTCGGCCTTAAAGGAAGGAGGCTGGCCATTGGGGCTGCCGGAGCAGCCCTGGCATACGTCAATGAGACGCTTATGAGCTCTCCGACCCACATCGGGGAGATCCGTTATCTTGAGAGTTCGGGGAACATGATCCTCGACTCCACCACTTTGCGGAACCTAGAAATCTTCAGGAACCTTCGCGACTCCTCAACCTCCGGGACGCTGTTTGAGCTCCTGAACAAAACGCTCACCCCCATGGGAACCAGGGCCATGAGACAGGCCCTCTCAAGCCCCCTCCTCTCCCCCACTCAGATAGACAGAAGGCTTGATGCGGTGGAGTACTTCAGGGGACATCTTTTCGTGAGGAGCGACCTTAAAGAGGTGCTCAAAGGTGTGGGAGACATAGAGCGCACCATATCCCGGCTGAACCTTGGTGGGGGAAGCGCCAGGGACCTCGTCTCTCTCAGGGAATCTTTGAGAAGAATGGAGTCCTTAGGTGAAATCTTTGAGAAGAATCCCGAGATGCTCTCGGTGGAGCTGCTGGCCGATCTTCGAGGGAGGATCAATCCGTTAAGCGACCTGGTGGAGCTTCTTGACAGGGCGATCGTGGAAGCCCCTCCCGCCACCGTGAAGGAGGGTGGGATGATAAAGGAAGGTTTTTCCGAAGAGCTTGATGGCCTCAAGAAGGCCCTGAAGGAGGCCAAGGAGTACCTTGAAACCCTGGAGATGAGGGAGAGGAGAAGAACGGGGATCAAATCCCTCAAGGTGGGGTTCAACAAGGTCTTTGGGTATTACATTGAGGTGACTCGGCCCAACCTCCACCTGGTGCCTAAGGATTACATAAGAAAACAGACGCTGGCCTCCTCGGAGAGGTTCATAACCCCCGAACTCAAAGAGAAGGAGAGTTTTATACTCAACGCCCAGGACAAGATAGAAGAACTGGAGTATGCCCTCTTCAGGCAGCTGGTTGAAGAGGTGCTAAAGAGGTCTGAGGAGATATATGCCACCGCAAGGGCTATTGGTGAGCTGGACATGCTCTTAACATTAGGAGAGCTTGCTGCTCAGTACAACTACACCCGCCCCCGGGTGGACGAGAGCGACGAGATAGTGATTAAGGGCGGAAGGCACCCAGTGGTGGAAAGGATCGTTGAATGGGGTTTCGTTCCCAATGACCTCTATATCAACACCCGCCAGGAGAGGTTCATAATTCTCACAGGCCCAAACATGTCAGGTAAATCCACTTACATGCGCCAGACCGCCATGATAGTTATCATGGCCCAGATGGGCTCTTTTGTTCCGGCGGAAGAGGCTAGAATAGGAATTGTTGACAGGATCTTCACCCGTGTGGGGGCCTACGATGACCCGGTAAGAGGCCAGTCCACCTTTATGGTTGAGATGCTAGAGCTCGCGAACATCCTGAGGAGCGCCACTGAGAGGTCCCTCATATTACTTGATGAGATAGGGAGGGGCACATCTACCTTTGACGGAATGGCCATAGCGTGGGCTGCGGTGGAATACCTGGCAGATAAGAGGAAGATTGGGGCTAGGACAATATTCGCCACCCATTATCATCACCTGACGGAGCTGGAAGGAATGGTGGAGGGGGTGGTGAATTACCACGTGGCGGTGAAGGAGAAGGAGGAGGGGGTGGTGTTCCTACGGAAAGTCAGGAGGGGCCCCTCCTCAAGATCCTACGGGATTGAGGTGGCGAAGCTCGCCGGGGTTCCTGAGGAGGTTGTAAGGAGAGCATCTGAAATCTTAAGCGAGATAGAGAGAAGAGATTCTTTGAAAGAGGCCGCCCCGGAGATAGCGATCAACGGGAAGAGGGGAAGAGGGGGTGGGGAGAGGAGGGGGTTCCGAAGAGGCGGTGGGGTTCAGACCATACTCTTTCCCTATGAGGCCGGCGAGGAGGAGAACCCTTACATAGAGGAGATTCTGAGCCTTGACCTTGAGAACATGACGCCATTTAAGGCGTTGGAGTATCTTTACAGTCTGAAGAAACGTCTTGAAGATGAGAGAAAAGGGTGAGATGGAAAGGGGAGGTATTTTTAAGAGTAACTTTTTGTAAGTCTGGAAGGGCTTTATATATGGTGGTAAATGTGGTGAGTGAGTCTTCTCGCAGCGATTGCTCTGGAATGTAGTGTTCTCTGACAAGATCAGGCACCTCCAATATTGTGTTGAGATAAATGTTGTAGTCTGAGGTGGGGCGATAAATTAAAGAAAGACTGTCAGATATCCGCACCGATGGATATTTACAATTCATTCCGGGGGAGAGCCAAGGACCTCTCATTGAGGAAGAAGGTTTTTCTGATAATATTTGTATCTCTCACGGTTCACACTACCCTTGCAGCTTACAGCACAACTATAGATTACTCCACACACAAGGTGGATGACTACCGGCTGTACATGGCGAGAACTTCAACGATATTGCATGGAGGTATTCTCTACCGCGACGTCTATACTGAGCCACCCCCCGGGATAGTGTACATTCTTCTTATTCCCGCAATTTTTGGCAACACACCCGTCAGCTACATGGCCTTCTTTACTTTTCTGAACACCTTAACAGCGCTTATACTTTTCTGCATCACAAAAAGAGGGGGGGAAGAGGACGCACTGCTTCTCTCACTCCTCTTCCTCACAAACCCAGTGGTCTTTTTAACTGCAACGGCAACTCACCAGGATGAGGCCGTGGTGGGGTTCATCTTCATTGTGGGCCTTTATCTCATTCTGAGGGGAAGATATCGCCTAGCATCCCTGGAGACGGGCTTTGGTTTCTGGACGAAGATGTGGACAGCCTTTCTGATCCCTTACATAATCTTTAGAAAAGAATCCCGGCTGAGAGAGCGATTGGTTTATGTAGCCGTCATGGCCGCAGTCACAGCGGCAATGACTCTGCCCTACCTTTATTTCTGTCCCAAGGAATTCACCTTCTTTCTCAGGTATTACTTCCTAACGGTACACGGGAGGGAGTCGGGAGGAATAACCCTATGGCACTTCCTAGATTTTATGAACCTCAAACCTCCCTCCCTTTTCTTCTATGGAACCCTAGCAACGGGGGAGATCTACTTTCTTTATCAATACTGGCGGGACAAGATGGTGATGTGGCGCTCACTTGCCGCAGCGGTTCTATGGTTCTTCATCTTCTATCCGAAAATCCACTACGGTTACTATATCATTCTTCTTCTTGCACTCCTTCCCTACGCTCCAAAGATTAAAGGTTCTGTAATCTTCTTTTACCTCATTGGTGTATTGGGAATACTTCAAACAGGATTCTGGCTAAAGAATATCCCAAGAGGACCCTTCATGATATATCCTCTTCTTGTGGGAGTATTTATCATGCTTATGCTCTTCTACCTCTTGCTTAGACTAATAAAACTGGAAGAGGACCCCCGGGGGGTACAGTTCTGGGAGGATGAAGATAATGGAGAATGAGGTGGACCTCACGGTTGTAGTCCCTATGAAGGATGAGAAGGAGAATGTGGAGGAACTGGCGGAGAGGCTTATTGCGGTTTTGGACGATCTGGGGGTGAGCTATGAGGTCCTCCTCGTGGATGATGGGAGCAGTGATGACACTTTTGGTGAAGTGCGAAGGCTCCATAGAAAGCATAGGTCTCTCGGAGGCATAAAGCTATCCAAGAACTATGGGCAGACCATAGCTACAAGAGCGGGTATTGAGCATTCCCGGGGGAAGGTGATAATAACTATGGACGGCGACCTAGAGCACTCCCCTGAGGACATTCCCCGTTTGCTGGAGATGATCAACCAGGGCTATGATGTGGTGAGTACCTGGAGACATGACAGGTGGAAGGAGAGGTTTGGGAAAAGAGTTCCTTCTAGAATCTCCAATTTCCTAGCACGCCTAATGACAGAGGTCCCTGCGCACGATTTCGGCTCTGGGTTCAAAGCATATAAAAGAGATGCGCTTCAGGATATACCCCTCTACGGCAGCTTTCACAGATATGTTCTGGCCCTGGTGCTCTACGGGAGAGATTATAGGTTTGGGGAGGTCAAGATAGACTACAGAAGCAGGAGAAGGGGAAGAACAAAATACAGTGCAAAGCGCCTTGTTAAGGGCGTTATAGACCTCACCTATATCTCCTTCTACGTTAGGCTCCGAAAGAACCGCCCCAGGGCACTGAAGTACCTCAAAAAGATAGGCGCCCTTTACTATGGGAAGAATGCGGTAGAAGGGAAAAAAATATACGAAATTGAAGAGTTTCTTCACCCCATTCCAAAGAGATCCTGGTGATACTCTCTGAACCACTCCGTGAACCTCTTAACCCCTTTTTCAATGGGTGTCCTCGGTTCGTATCCCAGGTCTCTCCTCGCCTTCTCTATATCTGCATAGGTTTCTGGAACATCCCCGGGCTGGATGGGGAGGAATTCCTTCTTTGCTTCAATACCAAGCTCCTTCTCTATCAGGGAGATGAAGTACATAAGCTCAACAGGTCTGTTTCCCCCAAGGTTGTAGATCTCATAATCCCGGGGGGTCTC
>NJDV01000055.1 GCA_002254765.1 Thermoplasmatales archaeon ex4484_36
TCTCGGCTGCCCTCCCCGGGGACCCCCCCGTAGCTGTGATAGACTCCCCCACCGATGGGAGCACCTGGTACGCTGATGAGGGGGTCTTCCTGTCCGCCAACTCATCCTACGACCCGGAGGGAGGGAACCTGACCTTCAGGTGGTATTACAGGGAGACGAACTCCTCCTCAAACACCACCCTCTTCACCGGAAGGTATGGCTGGGTGAGCCTCCAGCCTGGGGAGTACGTCATAACGCTGAACGTCACTGACAGCGAGAACCTCTCCGCCGAGGCTTCTGTTAGTATAACCGTTGAGGAACACAGGAACCGACCACCTCTACCCCGCATATCCTCGCCGGAGGAGAACTCCACCTATCCAAAGACCTCAACATTACTTTTGAGCGCGGAAGGTACTGAAGATGAGGACCCCTCCTCCCTCATATATTCGTGGTTCTCCAACATCACGGGCTACCTCGGTGGGGGCGCTGAGATAGAGGTGAGGCTTCCGGAGGGAAGGCACCTTATAATGCTCTTTGTCGACGACGGGGAGTTCAACGTCACCGCATCGGTTAACATCACGATCTACAACAGGGCCCCGGCAGGGGAGATTGTGGGTCCTGGCAGGGTGAATCTGGGGGAGGAGGCCCGCTTCAGGGCGGAGGCCACTGACCCCGACGGAGACAGCCTGAGCTTCCTTTGGAAGATGGGGGATGGCACTGTGATTAGGGGGCGATGGGCGAATCACACATATTTAAGAGGAGGCCACTACACTGTCACCCTTCGCATAGATGACGGCTCGCTCTCAAACTCCACCGCCGAGACAAACCACTCCATTTTCGTCAACACCCCGCCGGAGGTTGAGGAGATAGAGGATCAGGATGCTATAGCTGGTGAACCGCTGAACCTCTCCGCCAGGGCGGAAGACCCCGACGGGGAGCTACTTACCTATCTTTGGGATATGGACGGCGACGGCACCTGGGAGGTCTCGGGACAGAACATATCCTACGTCTACCTCTTCCCGGGGAGGTACACCGCATACCTCAACGTCAGTGAGCCCCGTGGTGGTGACTCTGAAGGGGGCATCTGTCACTGCCGAGCTTGACGCCTCTGACTCCTACGACCCCGACGACGACGTGAACGGGGACGGGAAGATAACCCCGCCGGAGATTGACAATCTCTCGTACCGATGGGATACGGACCCCTACTACGACTCGGACGACGACGGGGTAGTGGACAACGATGTGGACCTGGAGGGGAAGGTGGTTAGGGCGGTCTTCACCGAGCCTGGGGAGCACCTGGTGATCCTCAACGTGACGGACCCCCGGGGGGCCTGGGACAGAGTTGAGGTGATAGTGATTGTAAATAGACCCCCAGTAGCCGAGGCCTCGGGCCCGGAGAGGGCCATTGTAGGGCAGACCCTGAACTTCACAGCCGAGAACTCATTTGACCCTGACAGGGACACCCTTACATACACCTGGGATTTCGGGGATGGGGGGGTTGGGGAGGGGAAGGAGGTCTCCCACACCTATCAGACCTCAGGTGTCTTCACGGTGACCCTGACAGTCTCTGATGGAGTGGCATCATCCACTTTCTATCTTGACGTGGAGGTCTTCCCGCTGCCCGGGATCGTAATCACCCAGCCCTCCCCCTACTCCGAGGTCTCGGGAGAGGTCTACATAACTGGAAGGGTGGATGTCCCCTCCGACTTCCACGTGGAGAGAGTGGAGGTCTCCATTGACGGCTCGGCCTATACAGAGGCCTCCCCCTCCCGGGGAAGCTTCAGAAGTTTTACATATAGATGGGACACCACCCAGGTCTCCGACGGGCTGCACACCGTCAGGGTAAGGGCACTTGTGGAGGGGATATGGACCACCACGGAGTTTCAGGTGAACGTTAAAAACGTTCGCGGTGGAGGCGGAGGCATCTACCTGGAGCCCATCTACGTGGTTCTTATAGTGGCGATCTTAATCATGCTTGCAGTGATAGGGGTGTTAAGAAGGAAAAGACCCTTCCCAGAGACCTTTGAGGTTCCCGGACAGCCTCAACCTCCAGCAGCACCCCCTCAGCCCCCCTCCCCGGGAGCCCCCCATACCACTGAGATGAAGGAGAGGGTGAACCTGAGGGTCCACTGTCCCCGCTGCAGGAAGTACTTTGACTACGAGGGCGAGGGCCCCTATCCCATAAGGGTCCGCTGTCCTCACTGTGGTGCAAGGGGGATTATAGAGCGGGAGGGGGAGGAGTTGGAGGAGAAGGCTGGGGTCCTTGTTGTGTGCCCCGCTTGCGAGGAGCTCTTCTACGTGAAGGAGCAGAAGCCCTTCATGACCTGCCCTCACTGCGGAGCCCGAGGAAAGGTACCACTTGATGTCCTGGAGGAGCTGGAGAAGATCAAGGAGGAGAGAGAGGACAAAATGACCCTGAGGTGTCCCCGCTGCGGGGAGAAGTTTGAACTGCCCCGAGGACACAGGGGAGCGACTGTGTGTCCTCACTGTGGTGCAAGGGGTTACATCTAACCGCCCTTGCGGGCCCTTTTTATCCTCTCCTTAGCGGTGTACCCCGTAGCCCTGTCTAGGAACTGGTTATACTTCTTTATAGTGTCCCGGGCCACCTCTTCATCCACATCCTTCTTCATTATGGTCTCTACAGCCAGCCCTTTCCCCTCAAGCCACGTTCTTAAGGGATTCAGTGCTCCGTAGAAGACCTCATACTTCCCGGAGGACTCCCCCACGTGTTCTTCCCCGAAGACATCCGCAAGAATCCTTCTAAGTCCGTCTCCCTCAAGGTTCTTTCCGTGGCCTCTTTTTATGGGCTGGATCTGCATTCTTCTTTCCTCCTGTCAATGCTACAGAGAAGGAGGGAGAGCCTAAAAAATTAACTGCAACCTCCACTTAGGGGATTAGTCCCTTATCCCCACCTCGGATATTGTGAAGAGAGCCTCCCCCTCAGGCAGGTTGGGGGAGTCTATCAGCCTAGCTATCCTGTTGTTCCCCTTGCTCTTCCTCAGGTAGACTCTAAAGGTCGCTGTGTGCCCTATTATATGTCCCCCTATGGGCTTGGTGGGGTCGCCGAAAAGTATATCGGGTCTCGACTGCACCTGATTGGTGACTACTATGGCCGCGTTGTGGAGGTCCCCGAAACGGTGAAGGTCGTGCAGGTGGCGGTTGAGCTTCTGCTGCCTCTCCGCCAGCGCCCCCCTCCCTACGTACTCGGCCCTGAAGTGGGCGGTCAGGGAGTCCACGACGAGAACTTTTATAGGCCTCTCCTTTGCGAGCTCTCCCGCCTTATCCACAAGGAGCATCTGGTGGTGGGAGTTAAAGGCCCGGGCCACGTGTATCTTCTTCAGAACCTCCATGGGATCAAGGTCCCACCCCTCCGCCATCTGGATGATCCTTTCGGGCCTGAAGGTGTTCTCAGTGTCTATGTATATCACCTCTCCCTCCAGCCCGCCCATATCCTTGGGGAGTGTGGCGTTCACAGCGAGCTGGTGGGTCAACTGGGTCTTGCCCGAGCCGAATTCACCGAAGAGCTCTATTATGGCCATGGTCTCCACCCCGCCGCCAAGAAGGGCGTCTAACCTCTTTGAGCCTGTTGTGAGTTTCATCACTTCCTTCCTCCTCTCCAGGACGACGTCCCCTGTCTCGAAGCTTCCCACATCCACCATTTTCCTGGCAGCGTTTATGATCTTAGCAGCTGTTGCCTCTCCGATCTCGGCCACCTCGGCCAGTTCCATAGGCGAGGTTACAGCTATGGCCATGAGCGTGTCGTATCCGGCGTCCCGGAGCTTCTCGGCGATGGCAGGTCCGACACCAGGGATGTCCTCTATGCTTTTTTCCTCCATATTCCCACTCCTGTCCTTTTTTTACAAGGGATCTCCCTATTTGGCAAAGGGGTTATTAAAGGTTGTCCTCGGGGAGATGGGAGAATGTACCTCAGCGGCCGAAGAACCTCTCCCGTATTAGCTCCTCCAGCAGAGGCAGGAACTCCGGGCCCCGCAGGTTCTCCACCCTCCCCGGGGCGGTGCTTGAGACACTAATCCACCCGCTCTCTCCCCTCTCCAGACCTGCAAGGAGGGTCCTCAAAGTGTCCTCATCACCTCTGGTGGTGGAGATGGAGAAGGCCCCGAAGTGGTTCCAGCAGCTCATGAAAGGCGAGCTCCCCTCTATGGCCCGCAGAAGCTCGGCCATCTCTCCGCTCCGCCTGAGGGTTGGGTCCCGGGCGAGAATTAAAAGAATAGAGCTCACCGGGAGCATTGAGACCTTGGGAACCCTAAGAGGCCTTATAGCCCCCTCCTGAAGTAGCTTCTGCCTAGTCCTTGAGACCTTTCTGCGGCCCATCTTCAGCAAATTCGCCAGCTGGGAGTCGCTCAAAGAGGGAAAACTCAGAAGCCCGGAGAGGGTGGTGAGGTCGTTCCATGAGAGGTCCTCCATGGAGAGGGAGCACCTCCACTCCGTCCTGTGCTCCTCTGGAGGGGGTCTGAAAAGGAGCTTTTCAACCGCCCTGTGGAAGGAGAAGAGCCCGGCGGTCTCTGAGGCCTCCCGGGGAAAGATAAGAGTTGTGATATCCTCCGGGGACCAGAGTCCTGTTCTCCTAGCGAAGGCCCTTACGGTGAAGATACACTTTTTTAGCTGGGCAAAATCTCGGGTCATTGAGACCAGGATGGTGCCCCCATCAAGCATCGTGGCGTGGACCACCCAGGGGAGCCCCTCCAGAAGCTCCAGGAGGTGTGCTCTCTCCCTCTCCCTTCCCAGAAGACTTCTTGGGATGAGGTGCAGCCCTATCAACTCCACGCCGAGAAAGTCGGGGGAGGGCATATAGATGCTCTCAAGGGCGCCGTGGTAGGAGAGAGTTCTCATAACAGTGTAGACTGTAGATGGCCTGCACTGCACTACATCGGCTATCTCAGAGGCGCTCAAGTGAGGATAACGCAGAAGGGCCCAGAGGACCCTGATCCTTAAGGGCGTCAGGAGGGAGCGAGGTAGAGTCTCGGCCATATTTCCCCTTAACCTTATCTGAAAAAGGATTATAACCTTTCCCCACAAATACACAGAAAAGCGTAAAAGAAGGAAAAAATGGAGCTCTGAAGAGGTTCTGCAGGGTAAATTTTGGGCATCGCAGCTAACCTTCCCCCTCAAGGAAGGCCTCTTTCAGGTCTAGGCCTATTTCGAATCTCCTCAGCTTCTCCTCTATCTCCTTGGACTCCGCTGGTATGAGCTCCACACCCTCCTCCGCCCTCAGCTTTCCGCTCACTATGGTGTCCTGGGTGGCCCTGATGAGTCTGCCCGCCACGTCCCCCTGTATCCTCGCGGCACTGTCGATTAGGACCTCCCCCCTCGCCTCAACCTCCCCGTGAACTACGGTGTTCTTCCTGAGGATCACGTCTTCCTCCGCCCTTATGGAGCCGAAGACCTCAGCGGCCTCGTTGACAACAACGCTACCCCCCGAGACAACACTTCCAACGATCTTCGCCTCGGGGCCTATCACAACGTCCCCTGGGCTGGTGAGCCTTTGGGAGGATATCCTGCCCCCCCGGGGGAGAAAGAGGAACTTCCCCTGAATAAGAAAGGTCTCCTCGTCCACCACAAGCTCCTGGATGATCCTTTCCACCTCCCCCTCCTCCCCCCTCCTTAAGAGCTCCATCAGGTAGATGAAGATGTATATAATCAATGGGATGGGGTTCTTTATTTCAATCCATCCCCTGGACTCGACCTTCTCAGGGTCTATGACCACCCCTTCTCCCACCTCAAGGTCCCCCTCCACCACCAGCTTCCCTAACACCTTTACCCTCTCCCCTAGGTAGACGCTGGAGTCGGAAGTTATCCCCTCGGTGCTCAGGCTGCGTGAGACCTCTGTCCGGTTGGACAGAATGATGTCCCCCTCTGTGCGAACTATCTCCTCATCAACAACAGCCCCTTCGGGGATTATGAGTGTCCTGCGGTTTAGAACCGTATCTGCACCCCCTTTGACGTGCGCTTTATAATGGGGGAGGGAATAAAAAAGCTTTTCTTCCCTATATATCGAAAAAGACCCTTATTCTGCATCCGTCCCTCTCCTTCACCTCAATCTTGTGGTAGGTGACGGCTTTTATGTCCTCTATGAAGTCCCCGGGGGAGAAGGAGCACTTAAAAAACTCCCCCTCAAGCTCGGCGCACACCTCCCCTCCCTCTTCTTTTACTTCCTTGACTCTCCCTCGGAAGATCACTCCCTCACCCTGAAGGAGGTAGAGGAGTTCGGAGAGAACCCTCACCACAACCGCTTCCTTATCGGGGCCGCAGATGATGAGCGACTTTTTCTCCCCGCTGAAGGAAGAGGCCCTTTTCAG
>NJDV01000056.1 GCA_002254765.1 Thermoplasmatales archaeon ex4484_36
CCGTCCAGAAAAACCGCCTCCTCTATGGTTCCAAGATAGTTGCTCACCAGAGTGAGGTGGACCGTTGTGGAGTTCCTCACCACCTGGGCATCTACAGCTACACTTTTCCCCGGGGCACTCACACGTATCCAGCCGGTAGCGTGGAAAATGTAAAGGCCCCCTTCCCTTTCAGCCTCTGGCTCTGTTGATAGCACAGTGAAGTTGGGCTGGAATGTGACGTTACTCCCATCAGAGGGCCCTAGGTAGACCTCTGTCAAAGTGTCGCTCTGCAGGCTCAGTGTGTATATGGCCCCTGCGGAGGGGAGGAGAAGAGGGATGAGGAGCACAAGGAGCGGCTCGGGTCGCATGACGCTCGATAATATGGAGTGGTAGATAAAGGATTGCATGGTAAGGATAATTTATCACCTTCCTATTGAGGGCCATGGACGAGTGCTCTCAGGTGGCCCCCGGGATATACGCCTCCTCCCTCCCCACCACCAGAGAATACTTGGAAGGACTGTGGAAGAAGGGAGTGAGAAGTATAATCTCCCTGACGGAGGAACCACTCCCTGAGAATCTCCGTGAAGGCTTCTATTACTATCACATCCCCATAGAGGACTTCTCGGTTCCGACAGAGGAGCAGATCTGGGAGTTCTTCGAGGCCATGGATGAGTCCCTGAAGAGGGGAGGGGTGGTGGTACACTGCTTCGGAGGAATAGGAAGGACCGGTACAATGCTAGCGCTCTACCTTGTCAGGTCCGGCTGGAAGGCAGAGGACGCCATTGACTACCTGAGGAGGATAAGGGCCGGCTCTGTCTTCACCCCTGCGCAGGAGATGCTCGTCTACGATTTTGAGAGGAAGGTCACAGAGGGAGCAGAAGAGGGGGATTAATCTTTAATAATGCGGAGGGGATTTACCGCCGGTGAAGGGCGTGAACTACATCTCCATAGTCCTCTGCGGTGGCTTCGCCAAAAGGATGTGGCCCCTGACCAAGAACAGGCCGAAGCAGCTTCTTCCCGTTGCGGGTCAGCCCATGCTCATATACACTCTGGAACGGCTGAACCGGCTGCCGCAGCTGAAGAAGATATACCTCTCGGTGAATAGCGCCTTCCAGGACCACTTCAGAGAGTTTCTTCAGGACTACTCTCCCCGGGTGGAGATAGACATCATTATTGAACCAACCCGCAGTGAAGAGGAGAAGCTGGGGGCCGTGAAGGGTCTGGATTACGCTCTCGAGAAGGTGGGCAGGGATAACCCCGCCATAATCGTGGGGGGGGACAACCTCTTCGAGTTCCCCGTGGAAAGGCCCGTTGAGCTCCACGAGAGGACAGGAAAGGACGTGATAGCAGTCTACGACCTCCGGGAGAGGGAAAGGGCTAGACTCTACGGAGTGGTGGAGGTGGACAAGGAGGGGGTAATCAAAAACTTCATTGAGAAGCCTGAAGACCCCCCATCCACCCTGGTGGCCACCGCCTTCTACATCTTCACCCCCTCAACGCTGAAGGATGTAAGGAGGTATCTTGAAGAGGGTGGGAGGAGGGATGCTTTGGGGCACTTTCTGGAGTGGCTCATCAAGAGGAAGCCCGTTCAGGCCTACACGGTGGAAGGGGAGTGGTTCGACATAGGGTCCTTTGAATCCTTAAGCGCCGCTGAGAGATACTTCGCAAGACCCACGGATTAGGTGGGAAGATGCTAGAGAGCTCTCTGAAATGGTTCACGCTCATGGCCGTAGCCGCAATCGCCACAGCCCCCCTTCTCTACATACTCCGAGCAAAAGGCGAGGAGGAGGGGCTGAAGGCAGCCGAGGAGGCTCTGGAGGACCTGAAAAACATCATCCAGAGAGCTCTCACCTCCCCGGGGGAGGTAGAGACGAGGGTTCCGTGGGGGGAGGGAGGGATCCCAAAGAGAATAGCTGGAGGGGAGGTTTCCCTCCAGATATATCCAGGGCACGTCAGACTCTACTCCTCAGGGAAGCTGCTTGCCTCCTGTGAGATGCCTAATTTCTTCAACTTCCCGCCACCTCTGCTCCTCTCTCAGGCGAAGAGCTCGGAGCTCCTTGAGGGACAGTACCACATACCCCCCTTCACCCTCGGGCCCGAGGAGGAGCTTGTGGTGTGCTCGAAGCGTGTGGGAGGGGAGAAGCTCCTCTTCGTCTCGCAACCCACACAGCCCCCATCGTCCACCTTAAGGAGACCCTTCTCAAAGAGGGAGGAGAGGCCCACTTCGAGGCGAAGCGGGACATGCTCGTGGGAAGAGGATTTGCTATCCTCACCATGAGGCTGGGATCCTCACCATGAGGCTGGGAGGTGTCACCTACTACTCTCTTCAGTGGGTTCCCGTGGAGGTCCTCGTGGGTCAGGTGAGGGGTGTGGTTACTGAGGTAGAATACCTCCGAGTGAGGAGGGGGGAGGCCCCAACCCTCTCGATAACCTCAGCGGGGTATACCATGAGCCTTGTGAGGGGGCAACCCTCACCCGGTCCATCTCCTGAATGATCCCTTGAGGAAGTAGAGGTCCGCCACCTCATCCTCCCCCACATCCACTCCCCACCTCTCCGCCTCCTCGCTCTCAAGGGCCACCCCGATAGTGAGCCACGTTCCGGAGAGGACCTTTTGGGGAAGGGTGGGGGGTGGCGATGTCTCAGGCCGCCCCAGCAGCCTGTCAAATACCCTTTTTATGGTCTTCCCGAGCCATTCAAGTAGGGAGGAGAGGCCCTCGCCGTCTATTCCAACACTGACCACAGCACCCACCCCCTCACTTCCAGTAGCCTCTTTCACGAATATCTCGAAGTAGAAGTATATCTTGAGAATGAGGTCCTCTATGGCCTCAAGGACCCTCTCTTTGACGTATCTGAAGGAGAGAGAGGCGAACTCCTTGAGGGTCTTAAAGCTCATGCCGTAGCTCTCCCAGGAGTCGTCCCACGCGTCCCGTATAGCCCTCAACACAATCCCAACAATGACCCCTTTCAAGCTCTCAGCCCCACCGCTGTTGGACTCACCCCTGCTCTCGCCGAGCCTGCTCCAGCGACCCACTCCGTCAACCAGGCGGCTGAACCCCCCATCCCCCGGGAGAGTGAATGAATCAACTAGGGTCCCATTCTCATCCCTCAGCTCAATTGTATCACCCACCCCAAGGAGCATCTCCAGCTTGAAGACGGGAAATGTCTCCCCGCCATCCATCAGCCTGACTCGCCTCCCCCCGGCCAGGAGGGTAAACCCGTCGAGGGGTTGCTCAGTTGGGTTGTAGAGCTCCACCCAGCCCTCATCCCAACCCGATCCCTCCTTCACCCCGTACTCGTTGAGGTAGAGGCCCGTCTCGGGTGGCATAAGGTAGTCCATCCGTACGCCTAGGTCAATGGAGGCCACAACACCGAGGGGAGGTATGGGCACTGTGGGCTTCCTCTTCAGGATGTCGGAGAGGGCTATGGAAGCCCTTCTGTAGACCACAGGAACGGTCCCCTCAAGCTCAAGGAACCCGCCGTGGTCGCCGATGAAAAGAGGACCTTCCAGATGGTAGAGGGGGCCCTCAATCTCAAGCGGGTCTATGAGGGCCTTCAGGTCGCTCCTCCCCTCCCGGTAGCGGAAGGATATGAAAGGGGCCGCAGGGTTGCCGGGAAGCTTCCTCAGATGAAATGTGGTGTTCAGCGAGCCCCTCAGGAGAGTGAGGTTTAGAATGTAGCCTCCGCTTGGCACCCTCGCTGGGGAGCGGGCGGAGATAAGAAAGGTGAAGGAGAGAACATCAAGCCTGATGTTCACCTCGCCGGAAGAGCCTCCCAAGTATTCCACGATGCTCTCTGAGGCCTCCTCCAGAAGCTTCCCGAGAAGATCCTTCACCGTATCGATGACCCCGTTTATAACCCTGTTTAGCAGATCTATGACCTCTCTAGCCCCTTGGATTATCTTCTCCACGTACTTCATCACCCGGGACAGAGCCCTTTTAATATGGCCCCAGAGGACCTTAAGCGGCCCTTTTATCTTCCCCCAGACGTAAGAGAAAAAGTCTTTAATGAGCTGCCAGAGGTCCTCCCCAAGCTCTCTTGAGGAGGCGTACTTCACTCCTGATATGGGGTAGGGGCCCAAAAAGAAGTACCCGCCGCTCAGGTTAATGGATATCTCCCTTTCGGCGATGTAGCCTCCAGGACGGAAGGGGGTTACCTCCTCCGTCCTCATACGCACCCTAGCGCTTATCCTGTAGCTCCCCTTTACGCTGAAGGGGTTCTCCGAGGTCCTCCCAGGGTCGGTGGCGTGTAGCCCGGACTCTTCCAGATCAGCCACCTCCACAGCGATGGAGAGGCCCTCTAAACTCACCACTACAGGCTTAACTGGCGGGTAGCCCTCAAGCTCCGCCACGATGTTGAAATGCTCCTCGGAAGGGATGTGCACCCTGCTAGTTAGGTTCATCTCCTGCAGGGACATCAGAGCGTCGTCAAGGGATGCGAGGGCATAGGATGATGCCAGCTGGAGCAGGGACTCCCCCACACCCTCCCCACCGAAGAAGATGTTGAGAACCTCTGCCACTGAGGAGGTTCCAAGTGAGGCGTATACGGCCTGGGTGATCACCCCGTCAGGGCCCTCCCCCACCTCCCTCTCCCGAACCTGAAGATAGGCCTCCAAAGCGGCGTCCTCAAGCCACGAGTGGATCTCTTCCCTGATAGAGCTCTGATGTGTTCCCCCGTTTAATGCAACGGTTAGAACAGTGCTTTTTGGAGGAAGCTCCGGGAAGGGTCCATCTACAATTTGATCGGAATCGCTTAAGGAGTTCACCACCCTCTCCTCACTGCTCAGAAGCACTATTTTCACATTAGAGGAGGTGAGAGCTGAAATCACTTCAGAAGAGCTCCATAGAATCTGCTGCTCCCTTCCCACAAGCCCGTCGTACCTATCGCGGAGGTAGGAAACCACGTCGTCAAGCCCCCCGCTTAAGGCGGCGAGGAACCGTGCGGCCTCCTCCCAGACGTTCCCCTCGTAATCGCGGGCCTTTAAAAGAAGGGACTCCATGACCTCCCTGGCTCTCCCAAGCATCACCTCCAGTGGCTCCTCTCCGGTGGGGTCCATCTCAGGGGGATAAAGAAAGGGCTCCATAGCAGCCTTAAGGGAGGGACTGTCAAGCACCCCCTCCACAACAGCCCTCAGCATCTGCATGAAAAGCTGGCTCAAGGAGGTCTCCTCCCTCTCCTCCATGTAGTCCAGAAGATCGCTCACATCGCCCTCCTTGATCACGTTCACCTCGCGGAATGGAAACTCCACACTCCCTTGGAGGGTGAAGGCGAGGTGGTAGACCCTCTGGGTGTAGCCTGTCACCTCTCCCCCCTCGTATATCCAGGTAGAAGTGTCTGTGGAGGTCAGTGCTACAGCGAGCTCCTCCTCTCCAGAATGCCCAGAGAGGTCCACCTCAGGCCAGGAGGATATGGGCTCCCCGGAGTAAGTGGCGTAGCGGCTCCCTGAACGGTCCTCAACCATAAACCTAAGGAAATAGGACTCCTCAAGGTGAGCGGATTCCACCAGGATGTGTCGGAGGTACTCCACTGAGGGGTCCTCCTCCTCACCTGTAAAGATCCTCTTGAAGAAGGAGGATACCTTCTGGAGAGCTTCCAGCACCTCCTCCCCCACCTCTCGTAGGAATTCCAGAACCTTCTGGATGGACGGGAGGACTCCTAGGTACTCAAGGTACTTCAGAAATAGCTGATCCGCAAGGGCATAGAGGGCCCCCGCAAGGAGGGCGGAAGGGTCAAGCCACCTCTCGGAGAGGCCCGTCAGATTGAGGTAGAATGCGGCAGGGTCCACATCTTTGCCCCTCAATGCCTTCAGGAGAGAGGCTACCCTCTCACCCTCCCCTCTCCTTCCACACACTATATAAGCCATGTCCTCGAAAGCCGAGGGAGAGATGGACCTCACCCTCGACGATAGATAGAGAGCAAGAACGGTGGAGGCCGCTCTTCTTACCTCCCCCTCCCCAAGAGCGGAGCCCTCCACGCTGTCCTCCACACCCTCCCCGCCAAGGACCTTCATCTCTCCCAGCGTTGTGAGCACATAGGATAGGAGGCTCTCAATCTCCTCTGTACTCCCTTCCACCTGTCGGGCAGCCACTTCAGTATAAGCCCCAGGGCGTGGACAGCGGACCTCTATGAGCTTATCTCTACTGTAATGCCCGCCTCCCGTGAGGGGCACCGAGAGGGTGCAGGTGCCCGTGGCCACGAAGAAGTCCTCCGCCGGGATGGGAACCTCCTCCCCCCCCTCCCCAGTCACGTTGAGAAGGGAGCTCTCTTCGGTGAAGGAAAGCTCAAGGGCCTCCACCCTCACCCCCCTCTGCCCCACTGCTTCGGCGAACACTTCTTCACCTCCCTCCTCCACAACCTCAAGGGCCCTCTCAGGGGAGAGTGGGTGAGCCTCGGCTGCACCCTCCATCCAGCCCTTAAGCGCCTCTGAGGCCTCCCGAAAGGCCTCCTCTACCTTATCCTCAGCCAGAGAGAGCTCCCCTTCCCTTCTCTCTCTCCTCTCCCTCTCCACCTCTCTGTGAGCCACGTATACCCCAAGTAAGGTGGCGGAGATGAGAATGAGCACCGCCGAGAGGGCAAAGGGGGTGACCCCACCCCTTCTCCTCCCCCCTCCTTTTGAAGGCCTCAAAGGTGACTCACCCCCCATCCCACATATACCCTAACCGTTATACCTTCGGACAATACAGCCCCTCTCGCCACCCTCTCCTCCGCCAGAGGGTCGCCTCCCTCAAAGCTCACCCTCTCCCCCTCAACCGAGAGCTTAAATCCAGTTGCGTTTCCAACAACGAGCTTCATTGCTTTAAGGAGAAGTTCAAAAAGCTCGGTGGAGGTTAATGAAAGGACGGAGAGAATCTCTGGGGTGAAGAGTGCAAGAAGGGCCTCCCTCCCGCTCAATCCCTTAACCAGAGGTGTGCTGTCGTCAAGAAGGATTCCAAGCGCCCTCTCGGCCTTCATGTCCAGATAGTCCCACCACCACTCCTCCTCCACCTCCTCCCCCCGGGGTTGAACGAAAAGATAGGCGGCGGTGGCAGAGGATATTATCAAGACTAGGAGGAAGACGTCAAGGAGCGATTCGAAGGCGGCCGAGAGTGCGGCTGAGTAGGTCCTCATCCACCCCCCGGGCTACGTACACATCAATAGCGTCTCCCTCGAGCCATATCTCCCAGTTCAGGGCTCTCTCAAGTATTCTGTAGGCCTCCTCCGCAGGGTCCTTCCCCTCCTCTCCAACGCTGGAGAAGACCACCATGGCGGAAGCCAGAATAATGGAGGCCGCAAGCACAGAGAAGAGTGCTTCTATCATCTCCTGACCTAAAGGGGCTCTTGAGTGCCATTTCATTTCAAGCCCTCCTCTCTCCCCTGCCTACCCCCTCTTCAATCAGAAAGTTCCTTTTATATTTTATTGCGCCTTTCTCTCCACCATGGATGTGACGGATATCGCCGTGGATGAGGAGCTCCGCAGGAGGGGGATACACCTGAAGGCCCGGGTAATAGTAAATGTGAAGGTAGCCCCCTCCCCGGAGGACAAACTCCTCGGTTATATGAGGGAGGCTATCAAAGAAGTGCTCCATAAAGGCGAGAAGATAACCTCCTTGAAGAACGTAAAGGCCCTCCGCAGGCTCTACTGGAGCATAGGAATAGATCCCACAAAGACCCGACCCTCCTCCGAGGCCCTCTTGAGAAGAGCCGCCAGGGGCTCCTTTCCCACCATAAACAACCTTGTAGATGCCGGAAACCTCGCATCCTTAAGGACCCAAGTCCCTATAGGAATCTACGATATGGAACGCTTGAGGCCCCCTCTCCGCTTGACGTGGAGCGCCGGCGGCGAGACGTTTAAGCCCATTGGGGGAGAGGAGACTGTTCTTGAAAGGGGGCTGATCGTCCTGAAGGACCGGGAGAAGATAATCCACCTCTTTCCCCACAGGGACTCATTGCTCACTGCGATAAGGCCCGAGACGAGAAAGGCTCTGGTGGTGGCCTGCGGCGCAGAAGGCATAGAGAAAAAGGAGCTTGAGCGGGCCCTGACCCTAACAGAAGAGTACCTTCGCCTTCTCTCCTGAAAGACGCTCACTTGGGTGGAGGAAAGACATAACCGCACTCCAGACAGACCAGGTCCTCCTCCTCCACCCAGCCCTTTTCAACTCTTCTATGAATCCTCCGAAGACCTTCTCCACCTCCTCCATACTCTTCACATTGGTACATATGGCCTTTCCGTCCTTCCTCAGGACCACCACCGCATAGCTCCACCCTCGAAGCTCTCTGGTTTGTATTCAGCCCCCTTTATAACTTCTGAGATGTGCTTCAGATCCATCTCCTGTTTTAGCTCAATTGCAGCCATTATGTTCAGCACTTCGTACTTGATCTTTTTATTAGCCTTCGCCATATGGGCACCGTCCGGACTCCCTCCGGGAGATGAAGAGAGATACCTCAATGCTATTATAAAAATTTGCCCTACTCCTCATATTCGCCTTCCGCCCTCTTCGCCATCTGAGAGACGATCAGAACAAGAGCAGCCAGGATAACAATTGCCAGAAGCAGGTAGATCCATGGGAACTTCTCCTTCTTCTCCCCACCTTCTCCTCCCGCCCCTCCACCACCGCCACCACCCTCCGTGGAAACCTCAACCTCACCCATGTCCTCCTCCCCCCCTGCCTCAACATCCACCTCTACCGTTTTAACAACGCTACCGTTTACAATGATGTTTATCGTGTGGTGGCCCGGGGTGAGCTCCAACGTGAAGGTCCCGTTCTCATCCGTCACCGTCCACTCCCCACTGTCCGCCTCAACCCTTGCACCTCCAATTGGCGTCCCGTTCTCATCCACCACCCTGCCCCTCACAACACCCCTCTCCTCAGCCGCCGCCTCCGCACTCCTGAAGGCGGAAACCGCACCCCCACCAACATTCCCCGCCAGGTCTCTGTAGTAAATCACCCGGAAGGTGTAGTTCGTCCCCTCCTCCAGTCCGTCGTGGGTGATTGTCAGAACTGTTCCATTATCCGACCAGGTTAGGTTCAAACCGGGCGGTGTGGGGGTGATTGAGAAGTTGAGGGTGGTGGGGTCCACTGCCTCTGAGAAGACAACCACCAGCGGTGCTGAGAGGGAGACGTTGTCCCCAGATGGAGAGATGCTGACCACCTCAGGAGGTGTCCTGTCAACGTAGAAGGAGACGTTCACCGTCTCTGAGAAGCCCCGGTAATCCATAGCCCTAATCCACACGTAGTGGAACCCCTCTGTCAGGTCAGTCAGGTTCCAGACGGTCTGCCCGCGGGTGTTTATCCAAATCCCACCGTCCAGTTTGATCAGGCAGTCCCTTATTCCAGTTTCGTTGTCCCACGCCTCCCAGAGAAGGGTTACGTTTGTGGTGTTCAGGTACGTCCCGTTCAGCGGGAATACAACCCTCACGTGAGGCATATGGCTGTCAATTCCGAATGTAACGTTCGCCTCACCGTAGTTTCCCGCTTTATCGTAGACCCTGACATAAGCAGTGTGCCACCCCTCAGCGAGGCCCGTTAATACCTTCTCCGTGGCGTTTCCAACCTCCTCCCATGCACCATCATCCACCTTGACCTCGTAGTGGTCTATCCCACCCAAATCCTCCCCCTCCCACCTCAGCGTCACCCGCGTCGTATCCACATAGCCATCTTCGGGAGAGGTTATGTTCACCGTGGGTGCAGTTGTATCAACGCCAAATGTGATTGTGTCCAAAGCGGTATTCCCGGAACAGTCCTCCCCTCTTACAGAGACCACGTGAGCTCCCTCGGAGAGGGAGACGTTGAATGTAGTGTTTCTGCCAACCCTCACCCAGGTTCCCCGGTCTACCCTCACGTCGTACCACCTCACCGCCGAGCCGTCATCCCTCCCCTCCCACGAGATCTCCACATCCCCGGAGTTGACCCACTCACCATCGCCGGGATG
>NJDV01000057.1 GCA_002254765.1 Thermoplasmatales archaeon ex4484_36
GTGCTTATAGAGGAGTCTGTTCTAGGCTGGAAGGAGTATGAATACGAGGTGGTGAGAGACTCTTCAGATACCGCCATAACCATCTGCAGCATGGAGAACTTGGATCCCATGGGGGTGCACACAGGGGAAAGCGTTGTTGTCGCTCCCGCCCAGACGCTCTCAGACGAGGCGAATCAAATGCTCAGGAACGCTGCGCTTAAAATCATAAGTGCAACATCCAGTTCGCCTACAGGCATGATACCGGCGAGTACAGGGTCGTAGAGGTGAACCCACGCCTCTCCCGCTCCTCTGCACTTGCCTCCAAAGCCACGGGCTACCCTATAGCAAGGATAGCGGCGAAGATCGCCGTGGGCTACCTCCTTAAAGAGATTCGGAACCCTATAACGGGAACCTCGGCTGCCTTCGAGCCCTCCCTGGATTATGTTGTTGTGAAAATACCCCGCTGGCCCTTCGACAAGTTTGTGAACGCCGTAAGGAGGCTCGACACACAGATGAAGTCCACCGGGGAGGTCATGGCCATAGGAAGGAACATGGAGGAGGCGCTACAGAAGGCCTTAAGGAGTCTTGAGCTCTCCTTTGATGGCTTCAAGGGGGTATCTGGCTACGACCACAGGGTCCTTGAAGAGGTGGAGATGCCCACCGACAGGAGACTCCTGTGCGTGGCAGAGGCCTTAAGAAGGGGCTATCCCCCTAAGAAAGTGGCGGAGCTCAGCGGCTACCACATCTTCTTCGTTGAGGCTATAGAGAGAATCGTGAGAGCCGAGGGCATGCTCAAAGAGGTCGGGTGGGGAGCTTTGAGCAGAGATGATCTGTGGGAACTCAAAAGGATGGGCTTCTCCGACACGAGGATCGCCCATCTAGGGGGCGTAGAGGAGAGAGCTGTAAGGGATGCCAGGTGGAGGTGGGGAATCAGGCCCGCCTTCAAAATAGTAGACACATGTGCTGGGGAGTTTAAGGCCTTAACTCCCTACTATTACTCAACGTATCTGGGCAGAAGGGGGCAGGAGAGAAGGAGGAGTAAGAAGAGGGTGCTCATCGTCGGGTCAGGCCCAATAAGGATTGGGCAGGGGGTGGAATTTGACTACTCCTGTGTCAAAGCGGCCCTCACCCTGAGAGAGGAGGGATACGAGGCGGTGATGGTGAACAACAACCCCGAGACTGTCTCCACAGATTTTGACATATCTAGCCAGCTGTACTTTGAACCCCTCACCCTAGAGGACGTCCTAGAGGCCCTTCAGGTGAGCGGCTCGGGCTCTGTGGTCCTCCAGTTCGGGGGGCAGACGGCGGTTAACCTAGCCATGCCTCTGAGAGAGGAAGTGGAGCGGCTAGAGATCCCCTTAAAGTTCCTGGGAACTAGCCCCGAGAACATGGATTTGGCCGAGGATAGGGGAAGATTCCACTCCCTTCTTACGTCTCTTGGCCTGAAGCAGCCCTCTGGGGGAGTGGCTAGAAGCTTCGAGGAAGTGCTTGAAATCGTTGAGAGGTTAGGATACCCTGTCCTGGTGAGACCCTCCTACGTCCTAGGCGGCAGGGCCATGGAGATTATATACTCAGAGGAGGAGCTAAAGAGGTACTTCAGGGAGAACGCTACTGTCACGGAGGACCACCCCACTTTAGTGGACGAATACCTCAGCGGGGCCAAGGAGGTTGACGTAGACGCGGTGAGCGACGGACAGGATGTCTTTGTCCCGGGGGTTATGGAGCACATTGAGGAGGCCGGGGTGCACTCGGGGGACTCCCACACATCCCTTCCTCCCTTTTCCCTGACTCCAGAGGTCGTGGAGGGGATAGAGGAGGCTACGAAAAAGATAGCCCTAGCCCTCGGAACTGTGGGGCTCATAAACATACAGTTCGCGGTGAAGGACGGTGAGATTTATGTTCTAGAGGCCAACCCCCGGGCCTCAAGGACCGTTCCCTTCGTGTCTAAGGCAACGGGCATCCCGCTGGTCCCGGTAGCTGTGAGGGCAATGCTAGGGACCCCTTTGAGCGAACAGGGCCTTCCCCGGGAGGGCTTCGAGCTAGGGCACTTCGCCATCAAGGCACCTGTCTTCCCCTTCCTCAAGCTTGAGGGGCTGGACCCCATTCTAGGACCGGAGATGAAGTCCACTGGAGAGGTGATGGGGATCGGGGCAGACTTCGGGGAGGCTTACTACAAGGCCATACGCTCCAGATTGGATGAGAAATTCTCATCCGGCGGGACTGCGTACATCACCGTAAAAGACGAGGACAAGGAGAGGTGCCTTCCTGTGGCCAAAGAGCTCCTCTCTCTGGGTTTCAAGATCGTGGCGACCCCGGGGACCGCAGAGTTCCTACGCTCAAGGGGAATAGAGGCCGAGGTGGTCTACAGGATATCGGACGGTAAGAAGCCGAATGCTTTGGACCTCATGCGGAATGGGAAAGTAAACCTCATCATTAACACCCCTACGGCGAAGAGTGGCCCCGTGAGGGATGGGATGAAGATGCGCAGGCTTGCCGTGGAGCTCATGATCCCCTTCATCACCACTGTGGAGGGGGCCTTTGCGGAGGTAGAGGCCATCAAATCCTCCCGGGGGGAGCTTAAGGTGCGGCCCCTGGACAAGTATTGGAAGGGCCTCAGGGTACAGGGCGCTGAAGACCACCAATAATGTAAAAAACGTTACGTGATTATAAGGAGGTCTGCAGTGATGGTTCCAAGGAGGTTTGGATGATGAAGCCCGAGATGAAAAAGGCGCTGGCCGCAGGAGCGGTTGTGGTCCTTCTCCTTTCCATAGCCGTCTATTATGTAACAAGGCCAGCTCCCCCGGCACCCCCAAAATACTCTCCCACACTGGATCTCCCAGAGGACTATATAATAGTGGCGGAGCAGCCCGACAGCATGGAAGACATGCTAGCCATAGCGACCATATCCTCCCTAGCCGTAAAGGATGGCTGCCATCCCTTCTTCATAGCGACTGAAGAGGGGCTCGATAACCATCAGATGGACACCTTGGAGAAGCTCTCCTGCATGAACCTTCCCGTCATACTCTTCGCAAACAACGAAACCCTAGCTGAGACCCTCAAAGGGCAGGGACTCGATCTGAGGGACGAGTTCGTCCTGCCTCTCTGTCCCAAAGCCCCCTCGCTCTTCAAAGGCTTTGAGGGGCTCCTCTACGTTGAAAGCTTCAGGGACGCCCTCTGGAGCGCCCCGGTTGCAGCGGTTGAGGGAAAGGTCATGTATCCCTATCAGGCGACCTTCTCCTCCCAGGAGGAGGCGTGGGCGGCCCTTAAAGCCCGGGGTGTGCCCTTTGAGTACCTTGTGGTGGCTAACCCCTACGATCTCAACGCGAAGACCCTTGAGGAGAACACCCCCTCCTACAACGAGTACGACAGCCTCTTCCACATTGACGCCCTCTCCGCCCTGGCCCCAACAGTTGCCGCCTACCACCGGGCCTATGTCCTGACGGACTGGACACCGTCCACCGAGGAGATCGGCTACCTTGACACGGAGCTGAACAGCAGGGCCATAGGACTCTATCTGAAACTGAAAGAGGTCTCGGGGACCTTTGGCGTGCCCCACTACATAGCCCTCTTCGGAAGCGCCGCAGCAGTACCGCAGTTCCAGCTTCCGGATACCACCTCTTCCGATCCGAACTCCAGAGAGGGGGACTCCCTTGTGAACTCCGATGTGGTCTACGGATTTCTTGATGAGGATCCCTACACCATGGACGCCTCCGTGGGACGCTTTATAAATCTGAACCTTCAGGGTCTCAGCAATCAGATAACGAGAACCTTCCTCTACGAGAGGTTCTCCCCCACAATCGTAGCAGAGTACTCTACGGGCCATAAGACTGTGGAGTGGAGGCGGCACGGGACCTCCCTGAGCGGCTTTCAGATAACCTACCAGAGAAGGCAGGCAACCCCAGCAAGGTTCTTCTGCAGAGACCTGGACGATGAGGGGATGACCTACGATTACTACGGGCCCTCCGGAGTGGGCCACAATCTCCTTCCCGACCCCGTGGAACCCACAACGGAGACTGACATAACCAAATCCCTTCAGGCCTCCGGCTTCGTGGCCTACAGAGGCCATGGCTCGGAGACAGGCTCCCTTTACATGATCTCCTATGTCACCACCAGCGACCCCGATGGGGTGTTGAGGAGCGAGGAGGCGCGAGAACTCCTCCTGCCCCCCCAAGTTGCCTTCTTCGTAGCTTGTATGAACGCCAAAATCCACGGGAAGGGCTTCGGGTCGCACAAAGAGGACCTCAACATATCGAGGGCCTTTGCTCTCAACTACCTCTACGGTGGAGCTGTGGCCGTTGGGGGAGCTACAGAGGTCTCCTATTCCAACGTGGGGCAGGATTCCGACGCCCTGGTAGGCGAGGCTACGGGGAACCACCAGTGGGACCTGAACGACGCCTGGTACGCCTTCTTTTGGGATGGGGTGCTGAACCATGAAGAGGAGTACGGCAGCGTGGGAGACGCCCTGAGGTGGGCAGAGAACCGCTATATAAACAATCCCAACCACGACTTCCGCTTAACTCCCCTGGAGCAGAACCCAGATGACCCCAACTGGGAGAGCCTCTACTCCGCCCACTGGAAGGAGATCTCAATGTTTGTAATCTACGGTGACCCAGCCTTCAGACCCTACATCTCCTCTCCTGGACCCAATGACTACGACCCGTGGCATAACGGCGACCAGGACTATTAAATCAGATGAAGACAAAGTAGGAGCGCTCCCTCAGGGTGATCACCTTAATGCCCTCCGCCTTCAACCTCTTTTTGAGCTCCTTGTCCTGTGTAACCACGGGGAGCTTCAGCCTCTTTGCCAGCTCCAGAATGGCCCTGGACAATAATCTCTACACCCTCGCCGAGGAGCTCCCGCAGGCTCTCGGTGAGGTTCACTCCAAATTGAAAGGGTATGAAGAGGACGTTAGCATCAATGATCACTCCCCGGGGCAGAGGGGCTTTGGTGGGCTCTTTAGAGGTCATCAACCGGTTATAATCCCGTACCCTATTATATGATATCGCCCGCCCACCCTTTTGCTTAAGGCCACCCTCTGCCCATCTTCAGCCGCAACAGGCATTGTGAGCCTCATCTCAATGGTGTCCTCCCGGGGGCTGGTAACAACGCCTATGGTGTTGGCAGTGCCGATGTTGAGAAGGAGCATATCCCCCGTTTTTATCTTCTCCACCTTCTGCTGGGTGGAGAGACCCACAACGTATTCCATCAGGTGCGTCTCAAGAACGATGTGCTCCCTCACGGGTGGGAGGGTCCCCGGGGCCCCCACAATGGCTCCCCTCAGTTGGTCCTTCTTTGTCAGGGTGGGATCGAGCTTGGTGCCTATGGCGGCTAGACCCCCAGGGGTGAGCTCATCGTACTCCACCGTCCCGCACTTTAAGGAGGTGACCTCAGTGGATATGGGCTCGTAGAAATACTTGCCCGTTTTGCTGTCCTTGCCAGTAATCCCCGGAACGATCTCAATCTCGTCTCCCACCCTCACCCTTCCCCGGGTAATGGAGCCCCCAATTATCCCTCCCACAAGATCCTTCCAGTGGGTTCCGGGGCGGTTCACGTCAAAGGACCTAGCGATGTGCATTCTAAAGGGCTCCTCAAGCCTCTTCCTAGGCGGCGTGGGAATCATCTTTTCAATAGCGTAGATGAGAACGTCAATGTTAGCATCGAAGTGGGCGGATACAGGTATTATTGGGGCACCCTCTGCGATGGTGCCCTTAACGAACTCCGTTATCTCTTTATAGTTCTCCCTAGCCCTCTCCTCGCTCACTATGTCTATCTTGTTCTGGACTATCACGATTCTGTCAAGTCCCATGAACTCGAGGGCTAGAAGGTGCTCCCTAGTCTGGGGCTGGGGGCAGGGCTCGTTGGCAGCCACAAGAAGGAGCGCACCGTCCATTATGGCCGCCCCGGCAAGCATAGTGGTCAAAAGGGTTTCATGCCCGGGGGCATCCACGAAGGATACCCTTCGCAGGAACACCGTTTTCGAGCCGCAGTGGGGGCATACCTCCTTTGTGGTGTGGTTCTTGGGGAACTCGCACTTGGGGCAGCGGTAAAAGGAGGTATCCGCATAACCCAGATAAATGGTAATACCCCTTTTGAGCTCCTCTGAGTGTGTGTCTGTCCAGATACCACTAAGTGCCTCTGTCAGGGTGGTTTTTCCGTGGTCAACATGGCCCACCATGCCTATGTTGAGCTCGGGCTGGGGTACCTTACCGCTCATGACTTCTCCTCTTCCTTGAGCAGCTCTTCTATGGGCCTCGCCCCGTGACTAACCACTTTCATGTTGATCTGAACGATCTCGGTGTATCCCGGCAGGGAGACGAATATCCCGTCGAATACGTCCCCTATCTTCATCCCCAACAGTCTGTTTGCATACTGACCTGTCACGGTCTTCTGGTACGTTTTACCCGTTTTCGGGTCCCCGATGACGGCCTTGAACTCCACCATGTTTCTCTCCCCGCAATTTCTCTTGTGTGAGTTGAGGCAACCTTAAAATATACCCAAATAAAAGGGTATCGGTCACTCCTCAACTGCCTCCAGACCCTCCGCAACCCCCCTCACGGCTTCCACCAAGTCTCTCAAGACCTCGCTGTCCAGCGGAAGTGTGACGCTGTTGCGGTACCTCCTCTCATCGTCCTGGGTGAAGTATCCCCTAGCTATGGAGATAAACTCCGCCTCTCCTCTGCTGAAAAGTGCCCTCTTTCGGGCTACCTCTATAAAGTTCCTCTTTCCGAAAGGAATTATGCGCTCCTCTATAACCTCAAATTCAACCATTTCTTTCACCAGCCTGAAGTCATAGGAGGGGAGGAAAAAGGATTTAATATAAATAGATTATTAACACCCCCCGGGGCACGGGAGGAAGAAAGATTAATAATATCCCCCTCCTTCGCCTGCCCCGTGCGCCTTTGGCTAAAAAAGAATGTCTGTGGTGCCCATGAGTGAGCTTATTGAGGAGCTTGAGGAGAAGAGAAACAGGATAAACAACCTCGCCGAGGTCCACAAGGCTAGAAGGGATAAATTAAACCGTGAGACCCACCACTGGGCGGAAGTCAGGGACAAGCTGAACCAGGAGGCTAGAGAGCTGCGGAGGCAGGCGATAGAGTTTAAAAGGCTCCGTGACGAGCTAAACCGTAAGGTTCAGGAGGCCAAAAAGAAACGGAATGATCTGGGCCATAAATGGGCTGAGCTCAACAAGAAGTTAGCGAGGCTGAAAAGGGAGAAGCTTCCCAAAGAAGCCATTCCTCTTTCAAAGCTGAAGAGAGAGAGAGACCGCCTTGAGTTCCAATATCAAACTCAATCTCTGACCCGGGAGAAAGAGAAAGAGCTCCTGGATAGGATAGCAAAGCTTGAGAGGGAGATAAAGGAGAGGGAGAAGGTATTTGAGAAGAACGAGGAGGTCAGGGCCCTTCTGGAGGAGATGAAGGCTGTAAAGGAAGAGATGGACCGCTGGCACAAAGAGGTGAACCGTCTGGCTGATGAGGCGCAGAAGTATCACGAAAAGATGAGTGAGCTGTTCAAGCAGGCGGATGAGAAAACCCGGGAGGCAGATAAAGCTCAGGAGAAGTTTGTCGAGACCAAACAGAGGGCTGACGAGGAACACCGTCTCCATATAGAGCTCATCCACCAGGTCCACGATTTTGACAAAATCATATACGGGATAAAGAAGAAGAGAAGGGCTAAAAAGCCTGGGGGGGAGATGAACCTTAAGGCACAGGCCCAGAAAATATACGAGAGGTTCAAGGCCGGTGAGAAGCTCTCAACAGAAGATCTAATGATCCTCCAGAAGGCGGGCCTCATCTGACCGGGGGGAGAGATGTGGAGAGAAAAAGAATCGTCGTGGTGGGGATGGGCTATGCGGGCATCCCCGTTGCGCTTTCCCTAGCCGTAACAGGAAAGTGGGACGTGACGGGGATAGACGTTCTAAAGCAGAAGGTGGAAAGCTTAAACCGCGGAGAGCTGCCCCTGAGAGGGAAAGAACCACACCTCCCCCAAATGCTTCAGAAGTGCCTCCACGACGGCACCTTCAGGGCCACAACGGACTTCTCCCCCGTGGAGGACGCCTATGCTGTTCTTATAAATGTCCAGACCCCTGTGGACGAGATGGGGGTCCCTGACTATACGCACCTTAAAGCCGCCGCTGAGGGTGTTGGGAGGCACCTCAGGAGCGGCACCCTTGTAATCCTTGAATCCACAGTGGCCCCGGGAACAACTGAGGGAGTCCTCAAACCCATTCTGGAGAGGGCCTCCGGCCTCTCCTGTCCAAAGGATTTCCTGCTGGCATACTCCTACGAGAGGGTAATGGTTGGCCGGCTGGTGCACAACTTGAAGAACTACCCCCGCATCGTGGGTGGGGTTAACGAGGAATCCACTGAGAGAGCAGTTGAAATCTACCGCAGCATAGTGAGCGCTGAGATACTAACCTCCGATATTCTCACCGCAGAGGTTGCCAAGACTGTGGAGAACGCCTACAGGGATGTGAATATAGCCTTCGCCAACGAGGTCGCACTCCTCTGCGAATCCTTAGGTGTTGATGCCTACAGAGTGAGGGAGCTTGTGAACAGCCTCCCTTACGATCCCTCCCAACCTCACGCCAACCCAATACGAAACATGCACATCCCAGGGGCAGGTGTGGGGGGACACTGCCTTCCTAAAGATTCGCTACTTCTCATCTACTCTGCCAGGAGCAGCGGAAGGTTTGAGGTGGACGCACCTCTGATGAGCCTCTCAAGGAGACTCAACGACTATATGCCAGTTCACATGTTCCGCCTTGCAAAAGCGGCCCTTAAGAGAGCAGGGGTGGATATAGCAGGGGCAAGGGTCACCGTGCTGGGCTACGCCTTCCTCCAAGACAGTGACGATCCCCGCAACTCCCCGGCGGAGAGTTTCATTAAGCTGATGCTTTTCTCCGGAGCCGGGGTGAAGGTCCACGACCCCTTTGTCAGCGAGGATTCTGTCCCGAAGGGGGCCATCTTCACAAGGGACCTGGAAGAGGCCCTTAAAGGCTCAGATCTCGCTGTAATCTTCACCGCACACAGCGTTTACAGAGATATAGACCCCCGGCAGATGAAGGGGCTGATGAGAAGGGCTGTTGTGGTTGATGGAAGGGCCCTTTTCAGAGGAAAGGAGAGTGAGCTTGAAGATGCGGGGGTTCTCTACATTTCCTTAGGAAGGGGGGACACCCTCCTAGATATCACACCCTAGGGTCATTCCTTGAACTTCCTATACCATGACGGAAGACCCACATAGCGGTAGTGGTCCTCGATCTGCTTCGCATATATTCTGGCGTAGAATTTGTTGAACTCCCTGACGTGCAGGAGACCTTCCTTTGTTGGGTAAACTCTGTAGCTCCTCTCATCCCTCTCGATCACTATAAGGCCCTCCTCTTTAAGATGGCGGAGGATCTTCTCCGTCATGTTGTGATTTGACCTTATCTCATGCATGATCTCCGATTTCGTAAGCCCCCCTCCAGGCTTCTCCAAGATCGTCTCTATCTTTTCCTCAAAGTCCTTCTGATAGAGGTCAACCCCGGTTGCAGAAGCCAGAAGGTTGAGCACTATGCAGGAGTATAGGTTAATGTCCTTGTACCTGCGCGTGCTCACTTCTCACCCTCCATCTTTCTAGGGCAGAACCCCGGGGATATCGGGGATAGCCGGTATGAAATCATACGTCCCGTCCTCAAGTTCTGCCACAATCTGAAAGTTTATTCTCGTTCTTCTCTTCCCCGGGAGATACACACCCTCATCTACAACCTTTCTGTAGAGGTCCTCGTCGATACCTGCATATCCCCGGGGGGCCTTGAAGATCAAGGTGACACGGGAGGGGAGGACCCCGTGGGCCCTGCTTATGTCCGCGAGCTCTTCGGTGATCTTTTTTATATAGTCTTCTCCGGGCTCCCTCTTAAGTTC
>NJDV01000058.1 GCA_002254765.1 Thermoplasmatales archaeon ex4484_36
TCTGGCCTCTCAACCATGTAGAGTATGTCCTCCCACGGATGGCGGTAGAGGCGCTCCTTCAGCCTCTTCTGGTCCAGTACATGGCCTATGATCCCTATGGAACGCCCTAGCAGGAAAAAGGCGTTCAGCACCTCCGTCCTTAACAGCTCCTCGATCTCCTCCTCGCTCATTCCCAGAGACTTGAAGAGGTCCATGAAGAGAACCCCTATGCAGCCGTCCACGTTCAGTATGAGGTTTATCTTCTTCTTGGTGGTTATCCCCTGGACCATAAGGGCGTAGTCGAGATGTTCGGTAGAGGGGAAGTTCTCCCTGGCGTACTTGACGAGGATCTCCACCCTCTTGTCAGGGTTTTCAAGAGACTTCACCCTGTGGCCGATCCCCGGGATTAATATGCCCTTCGCCTTCATGTCATCCACGAACTCCTTGGGGGAGAGGCCAGAGAGGAGGGCGTTGTGGAAGTAGTAGGCAGCGTCGGATATGGCGCCGCCGAACCTGGGCCCTATGGTAAGTATTCCGGAGGCTACCGAGGACATGAGGTCCTTACCAGCCCTTGCGGTAACTATCGCGTTATGGGCGCCCGATACTGCAGGACCGTGGTCCGCAACCGTCATGAGAACGAGCTCAATGAACTTTGTGGCCCAATCTGGGAAGCGGCGCTTGAACCAAAGGAGGGATATAACGTCCCCTATGCTGGCACCGCTCTGAAGGATCTCTGAAAGTGGATATCCGGCATAGACCACCTCCTCACCCCGATCATCGGATATGGTAGTGGTTATATGGGTAGGGTATCTTATTATGCTTTTCTGAAGGGCCTTCTTGAAGTCCATAGGGACCGGGCGATAGGTGGCCTCCGCCTCAGGGCCGATCACACCCTCCTCTCTGAGCCTTTTGTATGTCTCCTGTATCACCATGTCCAGGTCGGCAAAGGTCTCGGGCACTATAGCGCCAGCCTCTTTAAGGGCCTCTAGCTTTGCCTGGGCGGTCTCTTCTGCACTTCCGGCCAGTGCCCCCGCATGGCCGAACTGGACCTCTGTGGGAAAAATGGGTGCACACGTCCCGAGGACCCAAAAGATCAGGGGTTTTGTAATCCTTCCGTCCTTTAAGGCCTCCACCACCCTGTACTCCTCCCGACCCCCCACCTCGCCTAAGGCCACCATGAACTTCACCTCATCAATCTTTTCATATCTCAGAAGGTGGTCTAGAAGGGTGGAGCCGGGGTAGCGGTCACCTCCGATGGCTATTCCCTGACATATCCCGTCGCTGTTCCTGGATATTATGTTCATCATCTCGTTCAGAAGCCCTCCGGATTTTGTCACAAGTCCCACAGAGCCCGGACGGTAGAGCTTCGACTGGATTATGTTCTCTATGGTACCCGCAGTGTTACCTATTCTGAAGGCACCCGCAGCGATCCCCCCAACGGTGGCGGGGCCGATTATCCATTTGCCCCTCTCCCTCGCTTCGTGAGCCATCCTTCGGGAGTCCCTCTCGGGAATTCCCTCGGCGATCACTGCGATGGTGTGTATGGTAGGTATCTCAAGGGCCTCCATGGTAACGGAAAAAGCCGTTCTGAAGGATGCGAAGTTCACAAGAACATCAGCCTCAGGGTGCTTCTCGGCGGCTTCCTTCAGCGACCTGTACATGGGCACGAAAGTCTCCTTGCTTCCCCAGAAGACCTTGTGGTAACCCTCCCTATTGGGGTTGACCACACAGGCCACAGACGGCGTCTCCCTCCCCACAAGATAGTCGAAGTCCAGCATCCTCTGGATGGCGTTGGCCTGAAGCCCCCAGACAATGGCACGGGTCTCTCTGGTGAACAGCCTCATATCATCACTCATTTCACCACCTCCTTGTGGCCTTCAAGGGCGTATCTCACTATAGCCGTCATGTTGGTCTCAGGACCGTAGACCTCAGCGGGTATGCCGAGTTCCTCTAGAGTTTCCTTCATAAGCTTAAGACCCTGCTCGTAGTTGGGGCCGCCTCTTCTCACATAAACCCTCACTCCCACCTCCATGAGCTTATCAGCGTACTCCCTAAGCGCCTTTATGACACCTTTGAAGGTCTCCGCTACATCTGTGAAGTTTGCTATGCCTCCCCCTATGATGAGTATCTTTTCCCTCCCCTGCGGATCCTTCTCCCGGGTCATGAGGTCAAGAACGGTGCGGGCGTAGAGGTATGTCTCCTCTTCCGAGGGATTGCCACTGTACTCGCCGTAGTTAGCAAGCTCCTCCGCGAAACCTAAGTCAACAATGGTATCAGCATAGGCTATGGAGGCCCCACCCCCCGCTACAAGAGTCCATATCCTGCCCCGGGGATTGAGCACCGTCAGTTTCAGCGATGCACCACTCCTTCGGTCTATCTCCTCGACGAACGCCTCCTCCGGGGAGAGCTTTCTGCCGAAGGGAGCTGGGAAATCAATGTCACCCCAGAGCTCAGCGTTGCGGAAGGATGCTGTGTCGTCAAGACGTGCCACGGTGTCTAGCGGATAGACCTTTCCGTCGGAGAGGGCAAAGGGGTTGATCTCAAGATATACGAAATCGAGCTTCACAAAGAGCTCGTAGAGGCCTTTCAAGAACCTCATAACAAGCTCCTTTTCGCCCCCCTGAAGGTCCTCAAGAAGCCCTTGGAAGGCCTCCTGGCGGGGTGTGCCTTCCAGACCCATATTGGCCTTCTTCACGTATTTCCACATCTCCTCCACATCCACCCCCCCCCGGGTGGAGAAGTAGACTATATCGCCTTCCCTCTCGCTTAAGATGGCTGTGTAGAACTCCTTTTCGTGGGGAATATATCTCTCAATAAGGAAGTGGGTGAGTCTGTCGGTGGCCTTCCCGACGGTGATCTCCCGTCCCATGTTCTCCTCAAGGTACTTCAGCACCCCCTCCCAATCGGTGTTCACCTTCACAAGCCCCAGTTTACCCCTTTTTCCGAAGAGCATGTCCGGCTTCACCACAAGGGGGTGTTCAAGAAGCCAGGGGTGCTTCTCAGGGAGAGAGGAGAGGTCGTCGCCCTCCCTCACCAGTAAGATTCTAATATCGCCCAAGGCACCTTCAAACAGATCAACGTTCTCTTTCATCAACCTCTTCGCATCGTACTCTCTTATTCCTTTTCTCGCCATACGGCCGTCACCTCCAAACAGTGTCTCTGGTGAAGGGTGTGGGTCCCTTCACCAGTCCTTATCCGTTCACCGTGATGGGGGAAGAGGTTTCTTCACTACTTTTTGGCGTAGTTTTCCCACTTCTTCTCCAGCTCAGGATCTTTGAGGGTCTCCATGACGTAATTGGCAAACTCCTCTCCCGTAGCCCCGTCGCTTCTGCCCGTCACCACCACGCGCCTCTCGTATATGGCACAGATGTCCAGGGCCTTCTCCAGTCTCTCGGCCTTATCCACAAAGCCCGCATGCCTAAGAAGCATGGCTGCCGCCTTTATCATGCTTGAGGGGTCCGCGTATTTCGCCCTGCCTTCCTGAACCATCCTAGGAGCGGAACCGTGGATAGCCTCGAACATAGCGTAGCGCTTCCCTATGTTGGCGGCACCCGCCGTACCCACCCCACCCTGTATCTGAGCTGCCTCGTCGGTGAGTATGTCTCCATAAAGATTAGGCAGGACGATCACCCTGAACTGTGACCTGCGCGCGGGATCGATGAGTTTGGCGGACATTATATCCACGTACCAATCGTCCCATTCCACCTCCGGGTACTCCTTGGCAACCTCCTCCGCCACGGAGAGGAAGAGACCGTCTGTGGTCTTCACAACGTTCGCCTTCGTGACCACCGTCACCTTGTTTATGTTGTTCTTTCTAGCATAATCAAAGGCGAGGCGGATAATTCTCTCCGCTCCTTGGCGAGTAATAACCTTGAAATCGAATGCCAGGTCGTCGGTGACCATGATCCCTTTGGGGCCAAGAACGTAGGCGCCCTCTGTGTTCTCCCTGAAGAAAACCCAGTCTATGCCAAGCTCGGGCACCTTGACAGGCCTCACATTGGCGAAGAGGTCAAGCTCTCTTCTCATGGCAACGTTGGCGCTCTCTATGTTAGGCCAGGGGTCACCCTTTCTGGGGGTCGTGGTGGGGCCTTTGAGAATCAGGTGGCACTTCTTGAGCTCCTCGAGAATTTCATCAGGAATGGCCTTGCCCACCTTCGCCCGGTTCTCTATTGTTAGGCCTTCTATGTCCCTGAAGACCACCTTGCCGTCCTCAACCTCCTTCTGAAGGAGGAACTCAAGGACCCTTCTAGCCTCCCGGCAGATATGAGGGCCTATGCCGTCGCCGCCCACAACGCCTATGATTATGGGCTTTATCTTGCTGTAGTCTATCCAGTTGTCGTCTTTCTTCATCCGCTCGACCCTCGCGAGCTGTTCAACCACAAGGTTCTCAAAGTGGTCACTTGCCCTCTCTATCTCCTTACTATACCTCTCTCTCAACTCCTCTGTCATGTTTTCACCTCTCTTACGACATCGATTATCGTCCCATCTCTATACTCTACAAGGGCTGCAATCTTCTCTCCGAAGGGTGGCTCCTTCTTTCCCCCCGTAAGGCTGTAGGCCTCCCTCCTCAACTCCTCTATATCCCTTATAGGAAGCCCACGGATAAGGGGGACGGTGATTATGGTGAGTTTTGAGCCGGCTGCCACATCGCTGTGACCTCCTACAGGCTCTGCTAGATAACCGGAGGAATATGTCACGGTGTTCACGTTGAAGTTCTCATCCACCTCCGTAGCTCCGAGCACTGCCAGGTCCAGGAGGTTCACTAGGGTCCCCTTGTTGTGCGGATTGGCGTAGAACCCTATTGAGACCTCAAGGTGGTTCTTGTCCACCCGCATGGAGTCTATGGCGGTAAGGTCGAAGGCCTGGGCGGTGGTCAAGTACTCCACAAGGTCCTCCCGAAGCATGTCTACCAGATAGGAGGTGGTTCCTCCGTTCGCCCATCTGGCACGGATTCCCTTCTCCCTCATAAGCTCCGCAAGGAAGTTCACGAATGCCAGGGATATCCCGCCAGCGCCTGCCTGGAAGGTGAAACCCTCCTTCACGTAACCGGTCTCATACGCCAGCCTCACAGCGTCCTTGGCGATCTTGAGTCTTGTGGGGGAGGAAGTGACCTTAAGAGAGCCAAAAACGATGTCCTCCGGGTTCCCGATTTTATCGACTACAACCACATAATCAACATATTCCATCGAGATGGAGAAGCGGTCTAGGGGGAAGGGGACAAGGTTGTCCGTTATAGC
>NJDV01000059.1 GCA_002254765.1 Thermoplasmatales archaeon ex4484_36
GAGGACGGCAGGGTTGAGATTCCGAAAGTCCTGAGACCCTATATGAAAGGGCAGGAGGTCATTGAAAGACCTGAGAGGAGGCTGACACTTTTCAAAGCGTGAGTCGTCTCACTACTCCTCCTCTTCTATGTATATGAATTCCCCCTCCACTTCCATCTCCTTTTTCTTCGTGGGCCTCTTCACAACCTCCCTTCTTCCCGGGCCACCCCGCTCCCCCCTCCCTGGGGTTCTTCTCGCCATCCTCTCCTCCACCCTCCTCTCTTTCGGTTTCGCTGACCTCTTGGGAGCCCTACGCCTCTTCTCAGCCGTTGGGGGAGCACGCCTCCGCACCTCCCCTCCTCTTCCCGGGACTCTCTGGGTGCTCCTGGGGGGAGGTAGGATGATAACCTCACTCCCCTCTCCCCCGGGGCCCCTCCTACCACCCCCCTTAATTCTCCTTGCCATACGGAAAACCCCACCCCTCACCTCTTCCCTGAAGGCCGTCCCCAGAAGTATGAGGATGGCAGCAATAATTATAGCGAAGAAGAGGAGTAGCTGGGGGCCCCAGCGGTAAGATCTTTTGGGGTTCCAGGGATAGGCGTCATCCCAGTCAGGAACTCCGTCGTTGTCATCGTCGGTATCAGCGTTATCTCCCACACCATCCCCATCGGTGTCCTTCCACTCTGCTGGGTCCTCCGGGAAGGCGTCCTCCTCGTCCGGAACCCCGTCCCCATCGTCATCGACATCTGCGTTGTTTCCTATGCCGTCACCATCGGTGTCTTTCCATTCAGAGGGGTCTGTGGGGAAAGCATCGGCCCTGTCCGGTATCCCGTCTCCGTCGTCGTCAGGGTCGGCGTTGTCCCCCACCCCGTCGCCATCGGTGTCCTTCCACTCTGCTGGGTCCTCCGGGAAGGCGTCCTCCTCGTCCGGAACCCCGTCCCCATCGTCGTCGGTGTCATAGAAGGTTCCATAGCCATCTCCGTCAATATCTCCTGAGACCAGAGGGTTTGTGGGTTCGTCGTCGTAGGGATCAAGAACACCATCGCCATCGGTGTCTAGATACTGATAGATGAATGTCACCTCCTCGCTCACACCCATAAGGCCTCCTCCATCCACAGCCACTGCCTGAAGCGTGTGGAGACGGTGGTCCAGGTACTTAAGAGGGAACTCCACGGCATAGACTCCGCCCCCTAGGGGGATCGCCGAGATGTTTATCTCACCGTCTAGGAGGAAATAAAATAGGGATATGTGGGAGAGGTCTCGGACAGATGCCTGAAACAGAACGGTGTCACCGAAGACCTTCGCCCCCTTAAGCGGGGAACTAATTCTCACCTCCGGGGGAGTCCTGTCTATGTAGACGGGGAAGCTCACACTGCTCAGTTTTCCTGAGAGATCTACTGCCCACACCTTAAAGCTGTAACGCCCTTCAGGGAAGCGGGAGAGGTCCACTGTTGCGTTCAGCGGGAAGGTGAAGTCTCCCACAGTGCAGTAGGCGCTCTCAAGGAAGGTGTCCCTGACGGTGATGGAGGGGGTGAAGATGGGCGGCAGGGTGGCGTTGGGGTAGGGGAAGAGCATATCTATCACAGGCGGAGAATTGTCCACAGAGAAGTTTACATCAACCGCCACCAGGTTTCCTGCGAGGTCTATCACATACGCATGAAGGGTGTAGGGGCCGTCGGGGAGCATCCTTGTGTCAAGCGGGACCGCCAGGGCCCCGGCGCTGACCTCCCACCTCAGCGGGATGTATGTGAGGTTTCTCGGGTCTTTTATGTAGCCTCCCGCCTCATCAACCCCCGCCTGCTCTTCGAGTCCAAGGGCCAGTGTGATCTCCCCCTCCAGGTAGGCTCCAGGGAGGGGCTGCAACGGATAGAGCTCAGGGGGAGCGTTGTCTACCACCACATCCACATCAACCCTCCCCACCCTTCCTGCAATATCCATGACTTGGAAGGTGAAGGTGTGGTGCCCATCGGGGATGAGGCGAGTGTCAAAGGATAGGGAGAGGGGGTAGACGGTCTTTCCATCCACTATGAGGTTCTGTTGCAGGAGGTTCTCCTCCTGCACCTGATAATCAAAGCTCACAACCCCAGAGAGAACCTCCCCGGGGTGCGGGGAGGTGACCACCAGTACCCTCTTCGATCACCACAGGATCTCAGACTCATCCACTATAACAGCTTCCACATCGAGAATTTCCCCTATCACCTCTCCGTATATGGGCCGGGTCACGTACACCTCCGGAGGGGCGTGGTCGTTCACCACCCTCACGTCAAGCGCCTGTATAACCCTGTTGCCAGCCATGTCGGAGACTTCAATCGGCACCCTGTAATGGCCATTGGCAATCCCCCCCGTTATAACGGAGAGATTCTTCACCGTGTAGTTCTGGCCTTCCTGGATGAGGACAATAGAGCTTAAGTATCCTAAGGAGCTTGCATCGGCCGTCACCCGGAGAACTCCAGTCCAGTTGTCAGAGGCGCTCACCTGCAGCGAGATGTTCTGCCCGTCCGCTACGAACTGCTGCCCCATCGGGTATATGACCTCTGCATTTAGTATCTGCGGGGGAATGTTGTCCACAGGCACCTCCGTGCCGCTCTGGTTGCGGTTGGCGGCCCAGTCCTTGACCAGTATCACAAGGGGCTTCAGTCCAGATCCAGTCTCCGTCACCTCCACCAGCTGGCTCCCATAAAGCCCGTCCCCCAGATCCCCGTCAGAATGATTGCCGTCGTCGTAGAGTGTTATCTCGCTTCCCGGCAGGAGTGTGGAGAAGGCCTTCACCTCCACCACTTTCCCCGGGCTCTCCTGGGTGAAGATAATGTATGCTATGCTTCTGAATATGGTAACCAGCTGGGAGCCATCGGGTGCATAGTAATACTCCCCCCCGGCAGAAGTCGTAGCCACCCTCCAGAGGTTGTACTCGGGGGTCCCTGACTCACCAGCCCAGTAGGCATAGACGTTGTCCACTGTGTTGTTCCTAGGCTTTGTGGGCGCTTTTGGGTAGTTAGGAGGGCTGTGGTGCTCGAGACCCAGTCCGATGGTGTATATAGGCAGGGGTGCCCTAAGAAGGCCCCTGCGGTACTCGTATATGGGGTTCTCATACCATACGTAGCGTGGGACGCTACCCACGGATGAGTCATATTTCCCGAGGTGGGTGTAGACGTAGCGCACCTCTGTCCAGTTGTGCCAGGGGCACCAGTTATCAGAGGCCTCCTCGTAAGGGAATCCTCTCAATACATCGTCCTGCCCATCCGTTATCGCCACAATGGCAGAGGCTCCCGCAGAGTTCTGTATGGTATATAGGGCTGCCTCCCCGATAGTGTCCCAGATGGGGGTGGAGGAGTTTGCGTTGAGGCTGTTCACCTTCTGTATGGCTAGGGCCTTTCCGGAAGAGTTCATCTGTGTGAAGGGGAGATAGAGAAGGGGACCCACGTCGTCCTGTTGGACCCCCGGATATAGGACCTCTATCCTCTCCACGAGAGGTGAGTGGTTGTCCACAGGGATCTGCCAGGTGAAGTTGAGGTAGTTCCCAGCCCTGTCCTTCACCGTGACGGAAACCGTATGATAGGCCCAGGTGGCATTGATTTTGATGGTTCCGGAGGCCCAAAGGCCATCACCAGCGCAGCCATCTCCATGAGTTCCGTCGTCGTAGAAGGCTTCTTTAGTGCTCCCGCCTATGGAGATCATGTTCGCTAGGACCTCCTCCACCCCTGAGGTATTATCCGAGAGCCTGAGGAGGAAGGTGGCGTTGTCGCCGCTTTTTAGGCAACTCTGCCCGGGGGGGTACACAACACTTTTTGAAAGAAGCCGCTACCGTCGCCGGAGGAGGTGGAGATAAGGGTTCCACCTATGTAGAGGGTAGCCCGTGTAGCATAGGGGGTACTCGTCACCTGAACGCTCACCGTCCCTTTCAGGGCCTTTCCATATGTGGGGGAGGTTATGTTGCAGCTCAAGGGGTAGTTGTCCACCCTCACCCAGCTTCCGGTACTGCTGACTCCCCCAACAACATCCTCCGCCCTCACCACCAAGGCGGAGACTCCCTCTGGGTTGGAGAAGGTATCCCAAACGTAGAGGTACTCCGTTCCACGAGGGTACATCTCCCGGTAGCTCCTCCCACCGTCCGGGGAGAAGAGCACCCTACTTAAGGGCGCGGAGGAGTTGACCGTGGCAGCCACTGTGACTGTGCCGGAGACCGTTGAGCCGGTGGGGGGGGAGGTTATGGTTATCCGGGGTCTCCCTGTGACCTGGGTGTAGTTATAGACCAACACCACATAGTTTCTCACGTGGTCGTATATGTAGACGGTAATGGGGGAGCTGGCATCTGTACTGGAGGAAGAGATAAGGTATCTGCCGCTGAAGTTCTTAGGCGTGGTGTCGTCCGGTGGGCTCCCCGCAAGGGAGCCCTCCTCCGAGAAGGACGCCTTCCACAGACCCGACTCGTTGGCCGGCTCCCAGGCCCTTCCTTCAACGTAGAGGGGCTCAGCCCGGGGCATCTCAGCCCTGAAATATATGTGTCTCGTAACGTTGTCCGCGTAGATGTAAGGGGAGCTCTCCCGGGCCCACGTCGAGTTCACCCGCGGAGGGGTGTTGTCTTCTATGAAGGTGATGTTGTAGTAGGTCACGTGGCCCGCCTTATCTACAATATAGAGGGTCAGCGGATTGTCCACCGTTCCCGTTCTAGTGATACGATAGGTGACCGTCTGGTCTGTTTGATCCCTCTCATCTCGGGGTCCGGTGGGCCTCATGTTGAAGGCGGGCTCTCCCTCCAGATAGTCAGGGTTCGCCTCCTGATATCCACTGATCCTTATGTAAACGAATTGCCCGTCACCCTGCCCGGGCACGGTGTTGTAGTATACCCTATCGTCATCCCCCACTCCATCGGTGTCCGCCGCCCAGAAATAGTTGGTGCTACTGGTGACTGAGATGGTAGCCCCGGTGAGGCTGGGCGGGGCGGAGTCCGTCACCACCTCAGCCGTCGTTGAGTAGGAGGGGAGCGTGGTAATCTCCCCGTCACTTCCCTGAAGAACTATCCCCCCTGGGGCTATACTGATGTTATAGTCTACGGCGTCCTCAAGCACCCCCGGGGTTCTCACCACAATGAAGTACTCGTAGAGCCCAGACCTCACGGCGGGCAGGGCGGTTTGGGGGGAGGTTGTGGAGAAATTGAGGGTTATGACCCCTCCGGTGTAGCTTATGGATGTGGGGGCGATCCCCCAATCATCCTGAGGGTCATAGGTGTCTGCGGTTGAGCTCCCGTTATCTCTATACAGAGCGACCCCGGAAACGGAAGGGTTCTGAGAGAGTGGTGCTAGTACGCGGGAGAGGTTCACTGTGGAGGGGGTTATCGTCAGCCGTATGCTCTTTATATGCTCCAGCGAGCTCACCCCACAGTCCATCCCTAGCCTCAGCACGTCCTTATCGTCAGTGGGCGTTCCCTCTTCCCCCATCACAATAGGACGGGTGGATGTGGGATAGAGGAGAATGTGCCTGCAGGTCAAAGTAGAGGTGTTGACCGCAGAGGAGGGCTGACTGGAGGAGTCTGAGAAGCGAATTCCCCCTGCGGGAATGCTGAGGTAGAACATGTCGCTGCTGGCGATTGTGGAGGAGGTCCTGAAAACCACAATCCAGTGGTAACTCCCTCTGACGGAGGAGGGGACGCTTTCCGAGTAGGTGAAGGTGACTGAATGGTAGCTCCCCACGTTCACCACAGAGGTGGATGTGGCATTTACAGGGGTGTCAGAGGGGTCCAGGGCGTCGTCAACAGCCCCGTCGTCCCTGTATAGTGCTATCCCCGATGTTGTGGCATCCGTGGTGATCCCTTTAAGGTCGCTCATGGTGAACCCGTTCACAGGATAAACCCTTACGTTTATGCTTGTCAGACGGTCTGTCCCACTTGAGGTTGCGGAAATACCAAATGAGGGATATGCGGTTGAATTCTGATGCACCCTTTGGGCGGTGGTGATCAGGGAGGCCGTAGTGCCCGTGGTCACAGCCCCTTCGCTCTCATAAGATACAATAACAGCGGAAAGAATAAGGAATAGGGTGCTCAGGGCCGTTAAGAATCTTCTCACAGAACCTCTTTTTACAAACATAACGTCCATCATCTCGCCTCCACGCATTCGAGATAGGTTCCAAACCTCTTTTAAGTTACGTTGAACCTATTCTGACATGGGTATAAAAATGTTGGGTGCACCTGAGCTCAGGGTGTGCTGAGTCCGGGAGCTCTCCTAAAAGGATCTCCCCTACCTCCGACGCTTTTCTGTCCCCGGGGGGCGGAAGACCATACTTTTGAAAAGCCCCACCCTCCCCCGTGAGGAGAGGAGGGTGGCTAGCCCCTCCCTCTCAAGTCTCGCGGCCACCTCCTCCATACCCCCCGGGAAGCTCTTCAGCACCCTGATCTTAAAGTAGTGGTTCTCCTCAGCCACCCTCCTCAGCTCCTCCAACATGCCTTTCCCCACCCCTCCCTTGCCTACGATGGCTGCAGGTTTCAGCTCGCTGAAAAGACGCCCTTCCCTTTTTCCTGGGATGTTTTCACCTCCTTTCCGTGTAAGGGAACTCGCCTCACCCCCCCGCATTTAAGACATGTTATATGAAGTGCCCCTCCATAGAAGCGAACCCTGGCGTTAAGAGGGGGAAGGAGAGGAAGATAGCAACGCTTACATATATACCACTTCCACCTCCTGGGAAGTCTCACGTTCATCTTCTCCCCAAGCCGGAGGGCCTTTTTCACATAGCTCCTTGCCCTCTCCTCCTCTCCCGTCTTCAGTGCGTCGTTTGCTAGACTGAGAAGAAACTCAATCCTCCTTGTGGTGATATACACCCATATCCCCTTCCGTATTCCCCTTCGCCGCATAAATCACCATCCTCTCTATCTATATCTTATTTTTCTAGCCGGGGCAATGTGAAGATTCGTGCACATAGACCACGGAGGCTCCGCAAAACAATACCTTCTCTCCGCAATCTCTGCAAAAAAATTAAATTGTGTGTGATGGTATAGGATTGTAACTAGGAACCAGGGGGCTCCGCCATGAAATTGCCAACAGGGAACAAGCTGTTTGAATATGAGGGGGGAGAGAAGAACCTTAAAGAGTGCCTTGAGACCATCCGAAAGAAGGGGCTGGATGGATACCTTGTGGTCACCTCTGCTGAAGGAGATACGCTCGTGACGGGAGAGATTGTATTCAACAAGGGGGTCCCTGCACTGGCGGAGGTAGTCGTGGGGGGAGAGGCCCGCTCCTCGGATTCCTCACTTGAGCACATCTTGAAACACGCCGTGAAGCCCGGGGCAAAGATGGAGTTCCGAGAGATAATAGCTGTTGATCCACTGTTGGACCTCCTAGAGGATAAAAGGCTGAAAGGGGAAGTCTCTCTGGAGGACGTTCTCAAGAAGATAAGAGAAGAGCAGAAGAGGAAAGAGGAGGAGGAGAAGAAGCGCAGGGAGATGCTCGATGAGCTGAAGAAGGTGGTAGAGGGGGGATTCTCCCTCCCCTCCTTAGGCGAGCTTAAGAATGCACCTTTCAAGGATGTTGAAGCGTACTATAAGCGCATAAAGGATGTTCTAAAGAAATATGAGAAAATCTTAGAGGAAATACAGAAGGTGGATGAACCCTCCCTTGAAGAGGTAAAAAGGGACCTTATAAAGCTGCTGAAGTCACCGGAGGAGAGCGAGGTTGTCGAGGAGAAGTACAGGGAGTTTAAGGAGAGAGTAGAGGCTCTGAAGGAGAAAAGAGCGAAGCTGGAGAAGTGGATAGAGGAGTGGAAGAGGCAGGGATATGTCACAACCCTGCTTGAGAAGAAGCTTAAGGAAAACATAGATGAAGCTAGCGCTCTATTCGTTGACTTTCTGGACCGCCTGCAAAGGGTTAAGGAACTAGAGAAGGAGCTCAAAGAGCTTCTGAAGGAGGAGAAGTTCCAGCCTTTCATAAACGTGGTGAAGGTTCTCGATAGAAAACTCAAAGACCCTTCCAAAGTGGAGGAGGCTTCAGCGGAACTAGAGGATTTAAAGAAGGCCGCTGAGGAGGATTTCGCCCACAAGGAGGAGGTAAGGAAAAAGATAGAAGAGCTTGACATGCTGGGTCTGGACACCTCCTATGCCAGAGAGCTTCTCAAAAAGAAGTGGGAAGACATCAAAGAGGAGTGGGACCAATATGAGAAGAATGCCAATCTTCTCATATCTTTAAGAAAGAAGATGGAAGAGCTTCGGGAGGAGGCGGAGAGAGAC
>NJDV01000060.1 GCA_002254765.1 Thermoplasmatales archaeon ex4484_36
AGCTTAGGGAAGAACCTCACCAGGTTTCTTCGAGCGTTGGTGGTGGTGTAGCGGGTGAGGACCACGATCGCCGGCACTCCCCACTTCAGCCCTTCCGCTACGAATTGGTTCAGGAAGATCTCCTTTCCCACGAAGGGAGGTCCATGAACGAGTATATTGGACTTGAGCGGAAAGCCTCCAGAGAGAACCTCGTCAAGCTTCTTCGCACCGGTGGATACCACCCGAATCTTTTTCTTCTCCCCCCGGGGCTTTTTCACAGTGGATGTGGTTTTCAAGTGGTCTCCCCCGTTGTTTGTTATTATAAGGGCAAACATCTTTTAAATCTTTCTTAAGATGGGCGGGGGAAACCTCAAGAAAGGGAGTGGCCTGCAGCGGCTCTACACAATTTTCCATCCTATCCCCAAGGTCCTATCTGTGGTCTCGATGGACTCCTCCTTTTCCATCAGCTGGAACATGGCCCTTATGGCGTCCACGTTCTCAGGGACCACATCGGACTCCTGATGGACCGCCTGATAGTAGTAAAGCGTTCTGCCGCCCATTACCTTAACTCCGTCTCTCCAAAGAACCGTCTCGTACATGTCCCCACGGGGCCTGAGCATGTCTCTAGCCATCTCCATTACCCTTGCTGTGGATTTGATTCCCAGAGAGCCGGAGGCGAAGGCGATCCGGGGGAATCTCTCCCAGAGGGAGAGTATATCCTCGTCCGTCGAATCCTTGGAGAGCTTGACTATGACACTGTGAAGGTGCATGATAGTTGTTGGCACCTTCACCGCTGTGGTGTATATGTTGATGTCGGGAATGACGGTTTGAACGTCCGGACCGTGATGGGAGGGCAACTTGAGGGAGGGCTCTATCGCGTTTATAGGACCTTTTGAGGAGTCCCAGGGGTCGGCGGCCCTCCTTATCATGACGGCCTGCACCTCCTCCACGCCGATCTCGCTGTGGAGGGGGTAGAGCGTGCGCACAAGAGCGGTCGTGTTGCAGGAGACAACCCTCACGAAGCTGCTCCCCCACGCCTTCTGGTAATTGGCATAGGCATTGAAGGAGACCTCCGCTACATCCGCCTTCTCACCCCCTTGGAAGATGGCTTTCACACCTTCCTTCTCATATAGCGGTTTGTACGTAGCCCCTACCTTCCCGGGAGAGCAGTCTATCATAATGTCTACCTTCTGTAGGAGGTCCTCTAAGGTCCCTTCAACCCTTATTCCTGCCTCGTCGAAAAGCTCAAGGGAGCTCCTCTTCGCCACGTAGAGGGGGTAGCCCTTCTCCCATGCCTGAATGGCCTCGACGGAGGGGCGGGTTTTGGTGACACCAACAATCTCCATGTCGCTCTGGGCCGCCACCGCATCGGCGACCCTCTTGCCGATGGTCCCATAACCATTGATTCCGACCTTAACTTTCATGAGCCTCACCTTGCCCTTTGGGCGTGCGGGGTAATGGAGCACGGGCTATTAACCCTTACCACCCCTTCCCCCTTCCGGCCTCTGAACGATGTAGACCCCCAGAAGGATCAAAGCTGCGTAGATGAGGCTCCGGGGTGAGAGCCTCTCCCCCATAAAAATAAAAGAGACAAGTCCTGCGAAGAGAGGCAGCAGATAGTTGAAATATGAGAGGCGGGAGATGGGATAGGAATCTATCAGGCGATACCATATGATCATGACCGCCCCCCCAACGATGAAGGAAAGAAGTGCAAGAGAGATAAACACGGGGGGTAGGAGAACCTTCTCCGGGGAAGGGTTTTCTACGCCGAAAAACCATACGAGTCCCATGAGGGGGACATACATGAGAGCTGAGAGAAAGCTACTCCAAGCGAGAAGATCTAGGCGGGGGTAGAACTCAAGCGTTTTCTTGGTAACAATACCGCTTACAGAGTAGGAGAGCGCTGTTGAGAGGATGAGCAACCCACCTAAGGTAGCGGCGCTCTTCAGTGCCTCCAGGTCCTTTCCCTCAAGGCTGAGAAGGATTATGCCTGTGAAGGAAACAGCTGCTCCAAAAGCCTTCCCCCTGGTCAGCGGCTCGCCCAGGAAGACGGCGGCCAGTACTGTTATGAAGATGGGCGTTGTAGACTGGAAGATGGAGGAGACAGTAGCAGCAGAGCGGGGGTCAAGCATGATAATGCCTAGGTTCTGTGCCGCGCTGGGATATGTGGCGGAGAAGAAGGCCACCAGAATGGAGGCGGTGAGGGCCCGTCCCCGGGGGACCCTAATACGCCTCCCTATGAGAGCGAAGAAGACGACGAAGAAAATGGCGGTGAGGGCAGCTCTCACAGCCGCGAAAAGAAGTGGAGGGGAGTATCTCAGAGCATATTTCAGAATTGGAAAGGATACGGCGAAGAGGAAAGTGGAAATGAGTGCGAGAGGAACGTCCCGGGGCCTGAACCCTTCAAACAACTTCCCCCTCCTTAAAAAGCTAGATATCTATAGGGGTCGGATCAACCTTTCTGCCGCATCTGGGGCAGACAGGCTCCCAGTGTCCGCAGTGACAGAACCTCTCTGTCTTGTGACAGTTCTTGCATATCGCATATCCCACGTATCCGCAGCTTTTGCAGAACATGAGCAGACCACTTCCCCCCCTCATTGTATTGAGTTATTAAAATCTGTCCCCTTTTTTTATATACCCCCGGGGTTATGTCCTTCTCGATGCCGCAAACCAGCAGGGGGAGGCCTGTCACACCTCTCCGTTACGCCTTCAGGTCCCTTCATTACAGAAAAGGAGGTCTTCTTCGGGCCCTGGCATCGCTCTCCCTCCTTTTAATCTACCTGACGGTTTTGGGGGGAGTGGTTGAGGGGGTAGACAGGGAGATCACCGAGCTTTCGGAGGCGGGGGAGGCCCCATCCAAGGATCTATTGGACTTCCGGGACACTATGGGGAGCTGGTACACTTTCACCTTTGTCCTCTACTCCCTCCTCATGCTCTTTCTCGCCCTGACGTACTTCTCCATGGTTGCTGTAGCCAGGGGCGAGGAGTCCCATCTTCTGAAAAGCCTCGGGTTCAGCCGGTGGGAGGTGGACACACTCTTCCTCCTTGAAGCCCTCCTCCTCACTTGCCTCACCGCTGTCATATCCCTAGCCGTCGCCATAGTCTTCACACCTATCTTCCCCCGCATATTCCAGCCCTTCGGAATACAGTTTAGAGCCACCTTCCAGCCATTAACCTTCCTTCAGCTCACCCTTGTGCTGGTTGTAACAGCCTCAGCGGGCGCTGTCCTTGGGGGTGAGATATCCCAAAGGGAGAGGAGGGTTGCAGTATGAAGGAGAGTGTGGTTCTTGTAGAGGGCGTGAAGAAAGTTTACGGGAGCGGCAGAAAGAGGGTTGAGGCCCTACGAGGCGTAGATATGGAGGTTAAGGGGGGAGAGCTTGTTGCGATAATGGGTCCTTCCGGCGCGGGCAAGACCACACTCCTCAACATAATAAGCGGCATTGAGGCCCCTACCGAGGGGAAGGTGACCGTGAGGGGCATCAGGGTTGACTCTCTTAACGAGAGGGAGAGGAGGCTCTTCAGGAGGGTCAATATAGGGTACGTCTTCCAGAACTACAATCTCATACCCTCTTTGAACGCCCTTGAAAATGTGCTACTCCCATCACTCTTCTCAGAGGAGGACCTCTCAGAGAGAGCTATGGAGCTCCTTAAGATGGTTGGACTTCAGGGGCGCTGGGACCACCTCCCCGGGGAGCTCTCCGGCGGAGAGCGGCAGAGGGTGGCGCTGGCCAGGGCACTGTTGAGAAATCCCCCCCTCATCCTAGCGGACGAGCCCACGGGAAACATAGACACCACCCAGGCGGGTAAGCTCATGAGGATTCTAAGAAGGATTGCCAGGGAGGGCAAGGCCATTATAGTGGCCACCCACGACCCTGTGGTGGCCTCCAGTTGCCATAGGGTCCTTAGATTGAGGGATGGAAAGATGGGAGGAAGGATGTGATGGTAGAAGAAGAGGGCCCCTTCACCCCCTTCAAATACATCTATGCCAACATACTTCGCAGATCCCACATGTCAGTGGCGATGATAGGTCTTCTCACTGTATCCTCCCTTCTCTTGCTTCAGGCCCTCTCCTTCTCTTTTGAGGCCGGCAGTGCAACCCGCCCTGAGTCAACCCTCTGGGGAGAGACACCCGTCAAACCGTTGCTTGAGGAGATGGGGTTCGGTGAGGAGATATCTTCAGGGGCTCGGAGGGCAACTCTTGGGGTCTTCTACATCTCCTCTGCGGTCTCGCTTCTCTCCGGCTACATCCTTCTGCGGTCAGCATTCACCATCTCGATGAAGGAGAGGAGAAGAGAAGTCGAGCTCCTAAAAGCCCTGGGCTTCTCCAGGGGTGAAGTTGCTAAACTCCTTGTTGGGGAGGGGGTGGTTCTCGCTCTCCTCTCCGGCGTTTTAGCTCTCTTCATCGCCATGCCCCTCTTCGTCAACCTAGGTGCATACATGATCTCCCGGGGAGAGACGTTCTACACTTCGCTGTACTCCTCATCCTCGTAGCGGTAGCCCTCGCGGGCGCCATACGGGAGGTTGAAAGGGAGGAGGGAAGCCTCCTTTAGCTTGGAGGGGTTCATCACTGGGGCCTAATCGTCATCCACAATTCTGAAATCAATACGGTTCCCCACAGAATCATATGCTGCCATGGAATCCTCGCTGAAGGGATAGCCTATGATGAAGTTCACCGCTACAAGTGCCTTCCCGCTGAAGCGGTCCCAGAGGGAGAAGACGAATGACCGGCTGCCTCTTGAAGCGTCAACGATGGGCTGGAGGGAGTGGACATGTGGATAGCCGTGAAGGAGAGCGCCAAACTCGTTGGGATAGGTCTCCCTAGCGCTTTCCATAATCATTTTAGCTACCCTCTTTGAAAGGGTGACGACCTCGGGGCGCTCAAAGAGTATGGCTGTCTCAGGGTCCTCCCGTAGCCACCCCTCCCCCTCCACCGCCTCCCAGAGAATGTTATATGCCCGGGGGTTCTCCTTGATGGGAAATCTCTCTATCGCTCCCAGAAGCACCTTTTTCTTTCTTCTTCTGCTCGATGAGCTTCTAAAGGTATAGAGGGTGTGGACCGAGGCGAGAAGGGCCCTATCGTGGAGGTCCCCTCTCTTTCTAAGGATCTTTGAAGCGGTCTTGAGCGCCTGCCCTGCCTCCTTAAGCCTGCCCGCCCTAACCAAGAGATGAGCCCTCTGCAGGTCGGCCAGGGCCATTGCCCTCCTCTGTCCGGCCCTTTCAAAGCATTCCCGTGCCCTTTGGAGCTCCTCCACTGACCTAGATACCTCAGCAAGCTGCTGGTAGGCCTCCGCGGAAAGAAGAAGAAGTTCACCTGCGAGCCAGTGGTTTCCGTGCTTCTCGGCAACCGAGACACCCTCTGCGGTGAGCCGAAGAGGGTCCTCTCCAGATAGAGCCTCAACGCTTCGCATAATCCTCTCACCTTCCCTTGCGGCTCTCTCCTGCATGGAGGCCGACTGAAGAAGGCCTATCTCACTCCCGAGAACCTTGAGCTCCTGGATCATGAGAAGGGCCTCAAGGGCCTTGTAATACCTCATTCTTCTGAGGGGAAGTATCTCCCTCTCCCCTCCACTTCTAGGGCCTCCTTAACCCTGCCCTCTGTGGCCAACCCTATCACGGCCATTGCAGGACCGGGATCTTTCAGATGCTTCAGTGCCGGAAATAATTCCAGTGATTCCTCCAAGAGGTCCACCCCGGGGGAAGGGGAACTAAACCCCCCGTGCCAATAGCCTGCTGTAGGCAGCGTCTACGAATCTGCCCATGTCAACGCCTAGCTCATAGCCCGCTATAATGAAGGCAGTCTCAGAAGAGATTCTCCACTCCGCCTTATACCTGTTGGCCATCGCCACCACCTCCTGCTTAGGAACGGAGACTGTGGTGGTTATGTGACGGATAAGCTCCTCAAGCGGGTTCACATTAAGGCTTTCGGGATCGAAGTCTTTCGGCGGGGTGAAGTCGGGCTCCACCTCAATTTGCATGACATCCTCCGAAGGTATGAAGTATTCTCCCTCCACAGTGAGTATGGAGTTTTGAACCGCCGCGTCCACTACTTTTTTGGAGGTATGGGGATCAAACCAGGAGAGCTTGAACTGCAGGATTAGCTCTATCTCCCTCCTTCTCAGCTTTTTCCTCCCCTCCACAGCATAAACGGACTTAATTATCTTTTTCAGCATCTCCACTATCCTCACCTCCCAAGAGGTCCCCTAAAGATATCAGAGCACCACTAAGACCCGCCTTAAAGGCCTTCTCGACCTCCGCTATATCTTTTGAGGCCCAGTATATTTCAATGGCACTTCTGCCTTCCCTCTCCCTCTTCAGGCTTTCTTCCACCGGGGCGGGGGGGTTTAGATGGTCGTGAAGTATGATCCTCCTTACGCCAAGTATTGCGAGCTCCTCTAAGAGCTCCTTTAGGCCACGAAATCTGTTCACCCTCACCGGCCCTAGAATACGCTCCTCCATGTCCACTTGCACCGCGATGTTGTCTGTGAGCTCAAGGGCGCTTGCCACATCATCCAAGCTCTCCAGAAACTTAAGAGGTAGGATTGCCACCTCAGCCCCCGCCATTATGATATCAATCACGCTGTCCCCCGTGGCCGCTCCCACGTCCACCCACAGGGGGCCGAGCTCAGCTAATTCCCGTATGACATCCCATTGGGGGGCATCCTTCTGGATCCCCTTCAGGTCTAGCACGTGGACCCTCTCATATTGATCCAGAAGCTCTTTTGCCACCGCCTGGGGGGAGGCTACACTGCTGCCTATTTTGAGAGGGGAGTATCTATTCCCGATTACAGTCACCACTGCTCCATTGAGAATGGAGAGGGAGGGTATGACAAAGTCCCCGGGAACGCCCTTGATTTCTTTCATCGGTAGCATACCGCTATCCCATATCTGCTAAAACCTTTATAACCTTCCCCTTACTCTCTCTTCTCCTGCCCGAACAATCCCCCCCATTACAGCATCATGTGGGGATGGAGAATGACACACCAGATGTCAAAAGTTTTATATATTGTCTGGTTCTTCTATCTCTTGTATTCTGAACCTGCCGGCAGAGACTTTAGGGGGCGGTATCTATGAGCAGCAAGTTGTCGGGAAAGGAAAAAAGTATTTTGTGCCTTCTGATGATAGGGATCCTTCTGACATCCTCTCTTCCTCTTCTCTTT
>NJDV01000061.1 GCA_002254765.1 Thermoplasmatales archaeon ex4484_36
GGTAACTAAACATCTTAAGAGATGCGTATACGAAGAAGATACAAAAGAGTATTTAGACTATATTATAGTGCAAATGAATAAAGAAGATAAAAAACAAGGAAGAAGGGAGTTCACCAATAGAATTGTAGGTTCTACTATGGTTATTTTCATTTTTATTGGTATACTGGTTTATCTAACAGCAATATCTAAGAGGATGAGATACACACATCCGCTATTCTACTTTTCATTGATTCTTTTAATATTTTCATTATACCTTCTGAAAAAAGATCTCATAACGCTACTTGCTACTGATAAGTTAAAGATTTATTCGGAGGGGATTTCTCTTCCTCGTAGAACATTTTCAGAGTGGTTAAAAGGGAAGGAGCATTTCATTCCATATAAAGACATTAAAGAGATTGTTATAGAGACGCATTATAGAACTGGTCGTCCATTGCGGGTTAAGATTGTTAAGAAGGATGGGACGGTAGAGACGCTGGGAGCCTCGTGGTTTTTTATAATTTCTTGTGCTCTTAGCTCTTCTCGTCAACCGCTGTATATCTCCATGTTCATAAGAAGGGTCTGACAGATGTCAACAAGAGTTCCGTAGGGGGTGCGATAGAGGTAGTATGAGGGGTCCATCCTTATGGCTCTGGGTGAACATTGTGAAGGCCCCGGAGAACCTCTCAGGGACATCGGAGGTGGCTATGTCCTCCGCAAGCATCTTCAGCTTCGTGAGCATCTTGTCCATCTGTCCCCGGAAGGAGTAGTATAGGCATCTCCTTGCGGTCAGGAAGTGTCTCCAGTGAAGCGAGTGGAAGTTCCTTGAGTAGAGGGAGCGGTAGACCCTCTCGTACAGCTCCTCGTCAGAGATCCTCTGGGCGATCTCAAGGAGTCTAAGGAGCGTGGCGTTGATGACGTAGCGGTCCTCCTCCCTCTCCCGGGAGAGCTTCCACGCCTCAAGAAGACAAATTAAGGCATCCTCCGTTCTGCCCTGAGTGATGAGCGCCTCCCCCCTGAGGTAGAGGTCCTCAACCCTTCCCCCCTCCAGCAGGCCCCTCTCGTAGAGGTAGAGGAGGGGCTCCCGCATCCCCTCCTGCCAGAGGCTGTACATAGCCAGTCTCTTCGCCTCTTCGCTCTCCCCAATCTCCGTAAGAAGCTTCAGCAGCTCACTGATCTCAATGGCCACCTTTGACCTCTCAATGCCAGGGCGCTCCTCCCCCCATCTGTATATTGTGCCCTGCCAGAAGCGCATTTCCTCGTCGTTCAGGGCGGGGGCATCCTTCTTGAGCCTCTCCACAAGGAGCTTTATCCATTTCCTTTTCAGGTCCTCCTCCTGGGGTCTCTCCTTGAGCAGCCCTTCCACGAATTCATGAAGGCGGAGCCCTCCCCCCTCATGAACCAGAAGCCCTCTGATCAGGAGGTCCTCCACCTCGCCCATGTCCAGCCCGAAGTGGTCGGAGACCTCCTCCCTCCCTATGGGGACCGTTGAGAGGGTCAGCGCATGAAGGAGCTGCCTCTGCCCATCGCTTAGGCCCCCCAAGATCTCCCTGTTCAGGAAATCTTCCATCTTGCTTATGTCCCTTTTTACGTCCACCTGCAGGGGTCTGTTCCTCAGAAGCTGCAGTGCCAGAGGATGTCCCCCTGTTGCCTTGAGCAGCTTATCCACTGCCTCGTAGTCAAGCTCCCCCCCTGAGCTGCTTTTGAGGAGCAGCTTCGCCTCTTCCTCCTTCAGTCCTTTAAGGGTGATGAGCTTCACCCTCCCCCGCACCTCCTCGTCCCTCAAGTCGTAGAAATCGGGTCTCTCCCGGCTTATGACCAGAACAGTGAGGTTCTCCCACTCCGCCAGGCGGTCCTTCACCGCCCTCAGGAAATCGTCCACCTCCTTGGGGGCCCTGTGGAGGTCGTCGAAGGCAAGCACCGCCCCCCCCTTCCCATTCAGGAACTCAAATATGGAGAGTGCCTCGTTCTGCGCCCCCTCAACGTTCAGGTAGAGATTGGAGTACTGGATGATCTCCTTCCTCTCTTTGAGGAACCTCTTTAAGTTCTCCACGATCCAGTCCAAATCTGTCCAGCTGTCAAGCTTCAGGTAGAAGACGTCCCTCTTTGCGCCCACCTCCTCCAGGACCCTCAGGGCCAGGGAGGACTTCCCTATACCGGCCACTCCCACCAGACAGACCATCAAGCCCCCTCCGCTGCTCAAGAGGTCCAACAGAGCCCCCCACTCCTCCTCCCTTCCGACAAAGACCTCCGGTCCCTCCATCAGAGGGTTGAAGTACTGGACGGTCTCCCTCCCCTCCTCTACACCCACGTATATCATCCCCTCGTTTATCCCCTCAAGGACGCTCCCCACGGGGATGTCAGAGGAGAAGAGCTCCCTCACCGTCATTAGGCGCTCTTCCTCGGGGGTTTTGACTAGGATCTTTCTGTCCTTCACCTCTTCGAAGAGTCTAGCCGCCCTCTCTATCCCCCTGTCGGTCAGAACGTAGACCTTCCTTCTTCTCCGAAAGTGCTTGACGTGCGCCAGAAGCGACTCAATGTATCCCTCCTCCTCAAGGCTCATCAGCGCCCGGGGTATGGCGCTTCGCTTCAGCTTAAGACCGCTTGAGATCCCCTCCTGGGTCAGCCCCGGGGGCGCCACCATCTTGGGGTCCACGTTGCGGAAGCGGAAGAGGTAGAGAAGGATTCTATCCTTCACCGTGAGCTTTTTTCTCCCTCCGGCCATTATACCTCTAATTTGCCACAATGTTTTTAAAAGTTTTCTTCATCAGAAGCCCTGCATGAGCGAAAATCACTCCCGGGAGCTTTTAGAGAACACTTTTGGGGGCAGTCCCCCGACGGGCTGCCTCTACTGTGATAAGGGGGCCAAGCTTGTCATATACGTAACAGGCCTCTGCAATCAAGGGTGTTTTTACTGTCCCCTCTCGGAAGAGAAGAAGGATAGGGATGTGGTCTTCGCCAATGAGGCTAGAGCGGAGAGCCTGGATGATATCTTGAGGGAGGCGAGAAGGATGAGGGCCCTCGGGGCTGGGATAACGGGGGGTGATCCGCTCCTTAAGCTGGAGAGGGTTGTGGATGTGGTGGAGGCGCTGAAAAAGGAGTTTGGGGAGAGCTTCCACATACACCTCTACAGCGCTGGGCTCTATCCTTCGGAGCACTTCAAAAGGATAAGTGAAGCGGGGGTTGACGAAGTGAGGTTCCACCCTCCCGTCGATATGTGGAGGTACTTCCACCCCGCCCTGAAGGAGAGGCCCGAGTACGTGAAGAGGTACATGGAGATGATAGATGCCGCAAAGGAGGAGGGGATGGATGTGGGGATGGAGATACCCTCGGTGCCGGGGGAGGAGGAGGGAATGACGGCCATTGTGGAGTACGCCTTCAGTACCGGTCTGGGTTTTGTGAACATAAACGAGCTTGAGGTCTCCCACACCAACGCCGAGGAGATGATGAAAAGGGGCCTGTACCCCCTGGAGGACTCCGCCGCTGTGGAGGGGAGCAGGGAGAGCGCTCTTGAGGTGATCCGAAAGGCCCTCTCATCCCCCGGGAGGGGGGAGGGTACCACTGTGCTTCACTTCTGCTCAGCCTACTTTAAGGACGCTGTGCAGCTCAGAGAGAGGCTGAAGAGAACCGCCGAGAACGTTGCCAGGGACTTTGAGGTGGTGAGCGAGGACGGCACACTTCTTCTGGGGATCATAGAAGACATAGGGAAGGAGGAGGCCCTAGAGCTGGCCGAGAGGTATGAGATCCCGGGCAGGTTCTACAGTATAGACGTGCAGGGGCGGAGGATGGAGATAGGGGCCTGGATACTTGAGGAGATAGCCAGTGAGATTCCCTACAGGGCCTATTTCATCGAGAGGTATCCCACAGCGGACGGGCTCGAAGTGGAGAGGACACCCCTTAACTGAGGTGAAGGCGATGAAGAGAGTGGGAGTTATCGGGCTTCAGGGGGACGTTGAGGAGCACATACTTCAAACCAGGAGGGCGGCTGAGGAGGCGGGGGAGTCGGTGGATGTGAGGTGGGTGAGGAGCAGGGAGGAACTTGAAGACTTAAACGGGATCATCATCCCCGGGGGGGAGTCCACCACAATATCCAGGCTCATAGACAAGTTCAGGATGAGGGATGAGATCTTCAGGATCAGGGAGGAGGGAGGGGTGATAATGGGGACCTGCGCCGGCTGTATAATCCTTGCTGCGGAGGGGGATGAGACCGTGGAGATTAAGGGGGTCAGGTTGCTTAAGATGCTGGACGTGAAGGTGGACCGCAACGCCTTCGGAAGACAGAGGGAGTCCTTCGAGGCCCCCGTGCACCTGGTGCTACCCCCCACCGGAGGCTTTGGGGGCTGGGAGGGGGACTTCCCCGGGGTTTTCATAAGGGCCCCCAGGTTCATCAGGGTGGGGGAGGGGGTGGAGGTGCTGGGATGGCTCGGGGAGGAGCCTGTAATGGTGAAGGCGGGGAGAGTACTCTCTCTCACCTTCCACCCGGAGCTCACCGAGGAGACTCTTCTGCACCGCTACTTCCTCTCGCTGATGGACGAATAAACGTTTTTAGCCTCTCTTCTATTCACCTCCTATGGAACCCTTCGAACTTCCTTTTGGAGAGGGCAGATTGAGGATCAGCCCCAGTAAGATCATAGGTGTGGTGAGAACATACCCCTCCCACGCTGCGGAGATGGGCTTGGGGAGACCGGAGAGGCTCTGGTTTTTCTTGAAACCCCCCTCATCCCTTCTCCCTCCGGACTCCACCATACTTCTTCCCCCCTCGGTAGGGGAGGCGCACCACGAGGTGGAGCTGGCGGTGATCCTGGGGCCCAAGGTGGTGCCCCGGGATGAGCTGGACCCCGGGGACCTTGAGATAGGGCTTAAGGTGAACGGCCAGGTGCGGCAGAGGGGGAGGACCTCAGAGATGCTTTTCACTGTGGGGGAGGTGGTGGAGGAGCTCTCCAGGATAATGACCCTTCAGGAGGGGGACATCATAGCCACTGGCACCCCTTCGGGAGTGGGGCCCATTGAGGAGGGAGACGTCATAGAGGCGTGGATTGAGGGGATAGGTACGCTTACGGAAAGTGTTGAAAGGCTACGCTAGCCGGGCCTCTTAATTCGTCCTCCCCCATCATCCTTTATAAAGCTGGCTAGATTGGTGTGCATCACGTTGGACCACTCAAGATTAACCCCCCCTCTGCTTGTTGCGGACTCTGCGAGTTAAATGACCCCCCCCGGGGGAGATAGGTGAGGATATAACGCAGACAGTCTGCAAGGTGAGAGGGGCCTGACCCTGTGTATGTTTTGTCAGATGGCATACGCCCTATCCATCCTGCTACGTTGCTGCTGCTATCCCCCCTACCCTTCAGGAACTACTTTATCAGAAGGCTTATGGAGCGAATTCCAAGGTAGAAGACAAAAAGTATATGTACCACTAGAGACAATTTCTTCCCGATCTCCATGAGGCGTGGAATGCACCTAGACCGACAAGACCCTTTTGCAGAAGTGGACTTGTGGGTTAACTATAGAATGCAGGAGACGCCTCAGAATCTTGTGATCAGAGCCTTTGGGAGGCATGACATCACATTGCATATTGACGACGGATGCATGGGAGGTGGTGAGGAGTTTAAAGGGGACCCCAAAATACAATCCGATGCATATTATTACTTTTATAAAGTAGCTGAAGCACATTTTTCTACGTCCCGTTTGGGCGTGTTTCATCACGCATACATTTCTTCCTTAATCAGTAATAATGGAGTGTTGGGATTGACATTTGCTTCCCCCGATGATGTGTCTGATGGGGATGACATATTCATCATTGGTAATGAAATAAGAGATATTGCATCAGATAGGGATGATATTACTGAGGATGTTCTTCTCGCTCATGTGTTCATGCATGAACTGGGACACAATTTGGGATTAGTTCCCGAAGGGTTTAAACCTGTACCATTTGAAGGGATTGATAGTTATTACTATGCCTCATATCGTAGTTGCATGAATTACAACATCTCACTAATAGAGTTAATTGATTATTCTGATGGCTCAAGAAGGACGACAAGCGGAGGTCATGATTTTGATGACTGGGGCCATATAAGATTAAGAAGGGTTGCAACAAAGTGGGATGTGGTTGAATGATGGAGAGAAAAAAAGTTATCCTATTATTTGCGGTAATAGCCTTTGTTATTCTATTCTCAATATACTTTTGGATGACATGGGAAAGAGGCTGTAGAAAGAGTTCTAGTGTTAGTGAAGAGTTAAGAGTAAGCGTTGAATACTGGGCATCTGTATCTTCTGATGGCAATTGTACACTTATATTGCCATTTCTTGACACGAATGATTATACAGATGCAGAGATTTTTGGGAATTTCTTTTTTAATGGGCGTTCGGCTAGCCAATTGCCCGAAAAAATAGGAATAACAAATGTTATTGAGGCGGGATATCTGAAAAATAGCTCCGGTATAGATGTGGAGGGATACAGCGCTTTAAAGCTGAACATTAACAGATATGGGAATATTTTTCATGGGTATATCAAATGTCCATCCCCAACTCTTACACTGAAGGATAGAAATGAGAAGGGAGCTTATTGGATGTACATCCGGCCTGAGGGCAATCGGACAAATGCACTTCATTTAACTTTAATAGTCTCTTTCCAGATAGAAGATAAAGAAGGTTGGTATTTGGTATTCTTCAGAAATGTTGCACGTGAAGAGTGGGGTTGGGTTAAACTCCACCCATGGAGATTCATTGAAAATAAATCTCCTAACTACAGCCTGTCCTACTTCCACTATGCGTTAAAGGTTCAGTCAGACGGTAATTATACTATCTACGCACCCTTTCCAGTAAACACCGTCTGGACAGATGACGTCCTATTAAGTAAAATCTACACCGGAGGAGGCATCAACTCCGTTGAGATAATTAACATTTCGGAGGAGGAAAATATCACTATAAATAGTAGCGTAGAAAATGGATCCAAAGCGCTAGTAGTGAGAGGGCGAGGTAGCGGTGTTTTATCTTTCTTATATCCTTCAAAGGTCTCCCCGATTCCCGTAATAAGCCTTCCTTCGCTTGATCCGTGGAAGTATTGGTTTTATTACGAAGGCGATGAGGAGAGCGTTGTGATTAAACCTGTTATATGTCGGGAGCACTACTTTATGACTACCCTGGAGTGGTATCCACAATTTGAAATTCTCAAACCTGGATGGAATGTTGTTGAGATAAAAGAAGTGCCGGTTTTAATATAACAATCCCTACCTTCACCCCTTTCAAGAGGTTCTTCTACACGTTGAAGGATTCTTAAAGAGAGTTTTCCCTGTTCAATCC
>NJDV01000062.1 GCA_002254765.1 Thermoplasmatales archaeon ex4484_36
GTAGGAAGGGCAGATGACGTTATAAAGACCTCCGGTTACCGCGTCTCCCCCTTCGAAGTGGAGTCCGTTCTGGTGGAACATCCCGCAGTGGCCGAGGCGGCTGTCATAGGGGTACCCGACGACCTGAGGGGGCAGGTGCTTAAAGCCTTTATAATACTAGCCCCTGGCTATCAGCCCTCTCAGGAGCTCGCTAGGGAGATACAGGAGTACGTGAAGAAGACCACCGCCCCCTACAAGTATCCCCGGATAGTGGAGTTCGTGGACAGCCTACCCAAGACCATCTCTGGCAAGATCCAGAGAAAGCTTCTCAGAAAGATGGAAGAAATGAAGAGAAGCTGATATCACCCGCCCTTGTGGGAGGGGTATAGACGCGTGTAGCGCCCCTCCCTTCGGATCTCTATGAGCCCCTGTCTTCTCAGTTTTTTGACCTCTGAGACTATAAGGCGGTATATCTGTCCCATGCCGTTTGTGGGAATAACGGGCTCTACCTTATAGCCTGTGGGGTAGAACCTCCTGTAGAGTCCGTCCTTTCTGGACTTTATGAGCTCCTCCTTCTCAAGGGTATAGAGGTGATAGGCCAGCGTCCCATTGGTGAGGCCGAGGTTGAGAAGAATTGATCTGAAGTGCTCTCCGGGGTGGCTTTTTATGTACTGATAGATCTCCCTTCTTATCTTATTATTCAGGATCTCATCGGGGGAGAGCTTGCTGTAGAGGGGGATAAGAGCCTTGTGGAAGGCGAGCTGGACCCCCTCGTTTCTTGAAAACAGCATCGCCAATGCCGCCCCACCCATGGCGGAGGCTGCGGCCGCTCCCACAGCTATCCCCGTGGAGATGCCACCTTGGGCGGAGCTACCTTTAGGGAGGGTGGGTTTGGTGTAGATGGTGACTGGCAGATCAGCAGAGGCGGAACACTCCTCACTCCTAACCACAACCTCTATTCTCACCGTGGAGGGGGAGGGGGTGATGTGGAAAGTGTAGGTGCGGTTCTCCCCTGGAGAGAGAGGCGGGAGGTATTCTGTGGTATCAAGCTGTCTGCTGAAGCTGCGGGAGACTTCGTAGAGCTCCAGGGTGCAGGGGGAGCTAGTGAGGGTCCCACTGTTTGTCACGAAGACCTCCACGCTGCACACCTCGCTCTGGTTGACCAGGAGGTAACCTCTGCCACTTGCAAATCCTACGTGAAGGCGCGGCTCTCCAACCACATTCACTTTAACGGTAACGTTCTCTGTGAAGGGGAGGAGCTCGGAGTCCCTGAAGTATCCGTTGAAGAGAAAGGTCACCTGGAGCTCTCCCGGTGTTATATTCTCCGCCGCGATGACCTCGGCCCTCAGGCTCACCCAATTGTCTAAAGGGAGCTCAAGGAGCCTGACTGGGAGGATCACCGTGAGCCCCGCGGGGACATGATCAGCGTAGAAAAAGCCCATCAAGGGGCAGTTTCCCGTGTTGGTGAGAGTTATGTTAATGACACCTCTACCGGATGGGGAAAGTACTGGCGGGGGGCCTGTGTTTATGCTGAGGTGGGGGGTGGGGTTCACGTAGAGCTTGAGCTCTCCCTCCCCCAGCAGACTCCCCTCTTGGCTCCAGAACCGGAGCTTTACGATTCCCCAGCTGCCGGAGCTCTGAGAGCCGGTGAGCTCCACTGAAAGCGTCCAGACCACCTCCCCGGGGCCCACCTCAACCGCCTCCCCTGGGGAGGCGCTCACCTCAAGGTAGCTCTCCTCTATATCCCCCTCCAGGGTAGTGGTCAGGTAGACCGAGAGGGGGTGAGGGTTGGGGTTTCTCACCTCCACACTTATCTCAACGGGGATATTCTCCTCGAGCCAGACCTCCTCCTGGCTCAGCTTGGTCTGAAGGGGAATCTCCCCCATCGCCTTGATTTCTAAAAAGAGGTTCACCGAGAGCTTCTCCCTCTGGTAGAGGGATGCCATAGAGGTTGCCCTCAGGATGACCTCCCCCTCCCCTTCCTCTTTGAGATCGAGAAGGAGAGAGACGCTCCTCACCTCCCCCGGGGAGAGGGTAAGGATTACCGAGTCCTCACCGTCGGAGAAGGTGATATCCGCCCACGAGGGAGCGGAGACGAGATCCAGCACTATGTCGTCCCGGAAGGTAGCCAGGTTCTTAACTTCCAAGGACACGAATAGCCTCTGGTCGGTAAAACCTGTGACCTCTGTTCTTTCCTCCATATTATCCCAGTTTCCACTGTGAGCTCCTCTCCCTCTCCTAAAGTGGCCTGGGATGGGGTCATGACCGCAGTAGCCCCCTCGGGCAGTCCAGCCGCAACGAAAGTTGCAGTCACACTTCTGTTCAAGCCGTTTATAACCCTTGCCCTGTAGAGAGTGGAGGAGCCCACCTCAACGGTGTGGTTGAGGGGGAGGGGGACACCCCCTGAACCGGTCTCTGCGGATACCAGGGAGAAGGTGCCCTCCCCGGCGCCCATCGAGGGCAGTAGAGAGAATATGAGAAGTGCTACGAGGGGGCACAGGTAGAGGCTTTTCCGATTCATCGGTATGTTCTATGTTGTTAGGACTATATAAATTAATTAGTTCAATTTTGAAATGTTGAGCGAGGGGATTGAGAGAGATGTCAGAGGTGCTCCTCACTGATGCGGAGACGGCTTCCCGGCCTCTATGGATGGTGTGCGATTCACATGTGCGTGAGGGTTTTAAATAGGTTGATGTAAATATCATCCTGCAATGTGGCCTGGACAGCCTGGAAAAACCTTTAAAAAGGATTGCGATATACAATCCCTATCCCCCAGGTGGTGTGAAAAGTAGGCCCATTTTAGCTGGAGGGTGAAATATGGTAAACCCGTTGGAAAGATATTTGCCCAAAGAGATCAGGGAGATGGACTGGAAGATGCTGTTGATATTTATTCTCGGGATATTCGTAATTATCGCCGGGCTAGCTGGTCTTCTGACCAATGCCTTCGGAAAACCTGGAACCTATCAACCACAGGCCATGTGGAAGGAAGCTACTGTTGACGTAGGCGTGGCCAAGCAGGACTCAGACACGATTCTTGACCCTGTTGAGGGAATAAAAAAACCCTGGCCTGATAAACTGTCGGATATAGAGGAGAACTACATATACGGTACTGACCCCACGGACCCCGATTCCGATGATGACGGTATGGAGGACGGCTGGGAGGCATTCTTCGGGGTCATAAACCCCATAACTGGACGTCTCACTCTGGACCCCAGCATTCCCGACTGGAGGGAGAACCCGGACGGGGACGGCTTCGATGCCAACGGAAACGGCAAGATTGACAAGAATGAGGAATACTTCAACTTGAGGGAGTACTGCGGTGGGGCGGAGTTTGACTATGAGACGGGGAAGTTCACAAGCGGCATATTCAAGGACTTAGATCCCGCCATAAAGGAGCACAGACAGATAATAGCAATGAAGGGCGGGTTCCATCTCTATGAAGGCAATTACGCTGAGTACAACCCCTACATCCCGGGGGCACCTAAGGTCACAACGGACCCCTCCAAGTGGGACACCGATGGGGACGGCATGGACGACGGTTGGGAGGTGGAGGCCAGGAACTGGATAATGGCGCACCTATTCCCCCTCAACCAGACCCAGGTCTATATCAGCTCGGAGAACGTTACGGTGAGGGGCGAGATAAGCGGTGAACAGCTTATGGATAGCTACAGGAGCATGATTATAGACCCGCTCAACCCCGGGGATGCTGACGATGACATAGACGTGAGATATGTCTATTCTAATGAAAGCGGGTTCATCTGGCTCTATCAGCCGGACCTCCTCACCAACCTGGAGGAGTATCTGAATCACACTGTTCCCTACTTCTGGGATACGGACAACGACTCCTATTACGACTCCCTGACCCGCCAGTTTTATGACATGAGCGACTATCAGGAGGTCAACATCGTATACAACCAGACGGACTCTGCGGTGGACTGGAATGGGGATGGTATAAACGATTACAAGACCTGTCCGTACAAAGCTGACACCGATGGCGACCTCATGCCTGACGGCTGGGAGCTTCTTGTGGGTCTCAACCCGTTGAACGCCACTGACCGCTTCCTAGACCTGGATGGGGACGGGCTACCGAATATACTTGAATTCCGCTACCCGCCTTCAGGAAACCAGTATTTCACCACAGACCCCAGGAACCCGGATACTGATGGTGACGGGATTCCGGACGGTTGGGAGGTCTACAACGCGCTTCTACTAAAGGAGGAGACCACCTCCGATAGGAACCTTGACGAGTCCGACGGTCTCCTGGACGGTCTTTTCAGGATCTGGAGCACGAATCCTATGATAAAGGATTCGGGAAGGGATACGGACGTGGTGAACTACACAGTGAGGGAGACCGAGACAGGTCTTCAGATAACGTACGCGCGCCAGGAGGACGGCCTCACAAACCTGATGGAGTACACCGGTACACCCCTGTATCCCGTCTCGACGAACCCGAATGACCCCGACACTGATGGAGATGGCCTTACAGATGGTCAGGAGCTTTTGATAGGCTTCCCCGGGGAGCTTATAGGTGAGCAGTACTTCACTAACCCGCTCTTCAGTGCTACATACTACACCAACGCAACACTGGCGGATTCGGATGCTGATTTCGATCCGAACAATGAGACACGGAAGCTGGATGACTGGGAGGAGACCCACGGAAGGACAAAGGTCATGATACCTCCTAACGGGTTTGACGACGACGGGGACGGGGTGGTGGACAACCCGGAGACCAACGGTTTTGAGTACCTGTACTTCAAGAAGACCAACGCCACCAATCCTGATACAGACCTGGACGGCTTGAAGGATGTGGATGAGGTCTTCGGTATATGGACTGGGGAATACAGGGAGAACGACCCCACATCGGGTTTCGGCTGGCTGAGGCCCGACCCCACGAAGAAGGACACGGACGCTGACGGTGTCTCCGACAAGGATGAGGTGGTCAGGATACCCAACTACAAGCCCTGGGTGACTGACCCGATGAACCCTGACACCGATAGCGATCTGATGGAGGATGGCCTTGAGTACACTGAGGACATCTTTCCCTGGATAGACTGGAACAAGGGGGACAATTACGATGCGGAAGGAGACGGAGACTACTCCGGACCCCACGACATCTGGTGCACCATTGACAGGACTAACCCGAGAAATCCCGATACGGACGGAGACGGAATGCCTGACGGTTGGGAGCACGACTGGGGATATGTCATAGCGGGCCCCTCCACAAGAGTTCTAATAGCAAGGTTCGACGCTCTCCACGGGACCAACTGGGCGGGAGCCGTGCCAGACGGTACAAAGGTGTGGCTGGTTAACCCCCTCATAGGGGAGGACAAGTTCGATGACCTAGACAACGACGATCTGACGAACATAGAGGAGTACATGAACTCCACCGACCCTCTGAACCCGGACACGGATGGAGATGGGATGCCGGATGGGTGGGAGGTGAGATTCGGCAAACCAGTGACCCTCTGGGACAACAACACCCACACCTTCCGCAACATACTGGACCCAACAGACCCCTCCGACTGGTGCTTTGACCCGGACCATGATGGCTACCCCTTCGCCTTCTGGTCCAAGGGCGGGGAGTTTGTCTACTATTACTTCCCGTGGATCAACCTCTACGAATACCTTTATGGGATAGACACCGACGGGGACGGGATCAACGAGATCACTTTAGAGCCTTACAATCCCAGCACTGACGGAGACGCCCTAGACGATGGCTGGGAGGTGTGGACCAGTGACTATATCATAAATGAGAGCAGTCCATTCATATTTGAGGATAATGACACCCTGCCAGCAGGCTGGGAACTCTTCTTCAATGGGACCTGGTGGAATCGGCCTGAGTGTTTCCCCTACGAGGAACCGCCAGGTCCGCCGGACCCCTGGAGGAATTCCTTCGGCCAGAAGGTCTATGTTCCTAGGGCAGTGAGGGAGGGACTCACCAATCTCCTCGGGAAGCTCAATCCAAATTCGAAGGACTCCGATGGCTCTCCTCCAGAGGACGGCGCAGATGATATAGATAACGATGGATTCACCAATTATGAGGAGTACAGGGGGCACTCCGATCCCACGGACAGCACAAGCACACCAGGCTCGGGTACCTCCTCCACCCGGGGAGGGGAGAGCTATGCTACGCCCACCTGTAATAGACCTCTTGAAGTGAAAGCCTCTGAGGGAGAGATGCTCCCAATGAGCCTTAAAGACGCTCTGCGGGAGGAGGTTGAGCTTATAGCTCCAGCTGTGCCGTCCTCTGCGGCTGTGAAGAGGAGCCAAAAGTAACAACCCCCCTCCCCCTTTTTAACCAGGTGATTTGATGGCAGGAAAGGAAGAGCAGCTCCTTCAGAGGGCGGAGGTGAAGCTCGCGGAGGGCGACTTCAAGGGGGCTTACAGGGACTTCAAAACCCTTTCAAAGAAGATGCCAGAGGATCCTAGAGTATTCTTCGGCCTCGCCGAGGCCGCCTTGGGGAATCCGGAGGTATCTGCACAGGAGATACTGCTCTCCTACAGGCGGGCGGTGGAGCTTGACCCAGAGAACCCCCTCTATCTCACAAGCTATGGAAACTACTGCCTTGAGACGGGAATGCTGGACAGGGCAGAGGAGCTCTACAGGCGAGCGGCTGAGATAGACCCGGACAACGCTCCTCAGTATTACAGTGACCTTGCAACGGGCATTTATGTGCACGGCAGGGAATTTGTGGGGAGGATTCCGGGGCTGACCATGGACGAGATCCTGCGGCGTAGCATTAGGATATTCCTCGAGGCTCTAGGTATAACGTGGGAGAGGGCGAAGGAACTGATGGAGGGGTAGGCTTTGTTCCCGCCTTACCACGACCCCTTTGAGGAGGAGACCTTCATCATAGGACCTTATTACACTCAGAGGGCTGTGAGGAGAAGCCCCTTTTACTTCACAGAGAGGGAGAAACACGAGCTTATGGTGGCCACGGCCATCCTCACCCTGGCCTTCGCCATAGCTTTTACCGGAGGGCTCCGCGGCCTGATATTTCGTTGGCGATCCTTTATTCTCTATCTTGTTGTGGCAGCTCTTGCGGTGATCACCGCCTTTGCACTCCACGAGATAGGTCATAAGTTCGCAGCCATACATTTCGGCTACTGGGCTGAGTTCAACTATTTCATGCCGGGTCTTTTTATAGCCCTCCTCTTCAGTCTGGCAGGCTTTCTCTTCGCCGCCCCGGGGGCCGTTGTGATCCACGGCTATCCCACCAGAAGGGAGAACGGGATAATTGCTGCCGCAGGCCCTTCTGTGAACCTTGCTCTGGGCATATTTTTCTTCTCTCTGTCCTCTGGCCTGAATCCTTTCGCTCCTCTTGCAGGCCTTCTTTTTTATTTTGTAGCGGCCATAAACATCCTCATCGGGGCCTTCAATATGATCCCCCTGCCTCCCCTTGACGGCTCGAAGATAATTGCCTGGAGCCTGCCCGTCTACCTGGGCATGGCGGTTCTTTTAGCCATCTTCCTCTTTTTTATCTACTTCTGAGGGGGGCGACAAAAATGGATGTGGGAAGGATAAGAGAGGACTTTCCTCTTCTTCAAAGAGAAAGCCCACCGGTATATCTAGACTCTGCGTGTATGGCCTTGAAACCCCGTCAGGTCCTGGAGGCGGTGGAGGAGTACTATTTGGAGTACCCCGGGTGTCACGGGAGGTCCCTTCATTCCATCGCTACCAAGGTCACTGAGAAGGTTTCGGAGACCCGGGAGAAGGTGGC
>NJDV01000063.1 GCA_002254765.1 Thermoplasmatales archaeon ex4484_36
GTGACCCAGATGAACATACCTCCCTCCGGTCGGGTCCAGCTCATCTCCTGGGGAAAGAGCTCCTCCATGCTCCCAAGCATTATGTCCCTCTTGCGACGGTAGAGTTCTATGATCCTTGGAAGGTGCCTGTCTAGGTGACCGCCCGAGATATACTTCAAAGCAATGGTCTGTGAGAGGGTGCTCGTGCAGAGGTCAACGCCCTGTTTTGCGCAAGTATCATCTTCTTTATGACCTCCTTGGGTCCTATGGTCCAGGCAAGCCTGAGTCCAGGGGAGAGAATCTTTGAGAAGGTCCCCAGGTGTATAACCCTGTCATCCTTATCCAGAGCCACCAAGGGGGGGAGGTGTTCCCCCTCATAACGGAGCTCTCCGTAGGGGTCGTCCTCTACTATCAGGAGGTCGTATTCCCCTGCGATCTCAAGGAGGGCTTGCCTCCTCTTCAGAGAGAGGGTTACCCCTGCGGGGTTATGGAAGTTGGGAACGGTGTAGAGGAACTTCGGCGTCTCCCCTCTTCTGTGCAGCATCTTCATTTTCTCCTCTAGAAGTTCCGGGATGAGCCCCTCATTGTCCATGGGGATAGTGTGTATCACGGGTTCGTAGAACTTGAAGGCGTTTAGGGCTCCAAGGTATGTAGGGGCCTCCATTATTATGTGCGAGCGGCTACCTATGAAGACCCTTCCCAGGAGGTCCAGTCCCTGTTGGGAGCCCGTGGTTACAAGTATGTTTTCCAGATCACCTTTATAGCCCCACCTTCTGCGGTATCTCTCTAAAATGGCCTCTCTCAGCTGGGGAATGCCCTCTGTGGAACCGTACTGAAGCGCTCGGGCCGCTTCCTCTCCCTGAAGGACCTCGCAGAGTAGGTCACGTATTATGTCCCGGGGGAAGGAGAGGGGGTTTGGTAGCCCACCGGCGAACGAAATGATGTCCGGTTGCTGGGTTATCTTAAGAAGCTCTCTTATCTCAGAGGCTCTCATCTTCTTAGCCTTCTCGGAGAAGAGCGCCTGAAATCTCATCTCTTCTCTGATGTCTTCCATACTTCTTTCACCATCAGGAGCGGTCATCACAAACACCTCTTCGGGTATTCAGCACCCCAATGGAATAGACCTTAATAAAATAGGATGTCAACGGCAGGGAGGGGCTCTTATGAAAAACGCTAACTGGTCTCCGCCCCGATCTCCCAGATCCTGTCCCCCACGTGGTGAAGGCTTTTCACGGCCACACCTCTCCTCTCCCTCACCATCTTCTCGGAATCCATCAGCGCAAACCCTACCGCCAGAGGCCTGCCGTGCCTCTCATCAGCCACCCATACTATGTCCCCCTCCTTCACCTCCCTGTAGCAGTCAACGACCCCCGGAGCCATGACATTTGCCCCCCCGGAGACCGCCTTCACACCACCCATGTCAACGGTCACCCTTCTTTTGGCCTCCGGGTGCTTCAGAAGAAGATAGAGGGTTGGGACCCACACCTCTCCCGGACGGCGGAACAGCAGGGGTTCCTTACGGGAGAGGATGACTTCTACTTCCCCCAGTCTTGCGATATCCAGGCTCTCCTCTTCAAGCTCGATTCCAAAGTTCTCTTTCAGGCCCTCCAGGATACGGCGTGCCTCCTTCTCCTTAAGGCGATGTCTCCCTTTGAGCTTAAGCTCTCTGCCAGCCCGTGCCATGAGGGTAATAACCCATACTTTTTATATTAACTTTCAGTTAGGAGGGGTTCGGTGGAAGGATGGGAAAGACTAAAGAGGCTGTAGAATACCTGGAGAGGCTGAGCGAGACGAAGATAGAGCTCGGCCTGGAGAGGGTGAGGAGGGTGGCCGAAGGCATGGGCCTTCTCGGCAACAAGCTCCCGGTGGTCCTTGTGGGGGGGACCAACGGGAAGGGCTCCACCGCCTTCACACTCTCAAGCCTTCTTTCAGCCCACGGCCTGAAGGCGGGCCTCTACACCTCTCCCCATTTAAGAAGGCTCACCGAGAGGGTCTCCGTGGACGGGAAGGAGGTGGATTTGGGTGAACTCTCCGAGGCTGTCCTTGAGGTGAGAAGATGTACAGAGGAACTTGAGGTTCACCTGACCTATTTCGAGGTCCTAACCCTATCGGCAATGAGGATCTTCCTTCTGAGGGAAGTTGACGTAGCGGTTCTGGAGGTGGGCCTGGGTGGGAGACTTGATGCTACTAACATCTTCCAGCCTCTTCTCAGTGTGATAACAGGGGTCTCTCTCGAGCACCAGGACTATCTTGGACACACGTTGCGTGAAATCGCTTTTGAGAAGGCCCATATACTTAGGAGTTCCGCCCCCGCTTGCATCGGTCCCCTTCTGAACCCTAACATCCACCTTGACGAGACTCTTATGAAGTGGGCTCTCTCCGCTGCCCGGGAGCTTGAAGGGGCGGCGGCCCGGGTGGCCCCGGGGGCGAAGATTGTGAAATTCCACTCCGCCCTCCGGGAAGAGGGGGATGTCCTCAGACTCCCCGAGGGGGTCCTTGGGGGAGAGGGGGTGGAGGTCATTTTTGAAAGACTGGGCGGTGGGAGGTGGAGGTTTAAAAGGGAAGGTGAGTGGTACTCCTCCCCCTACCTCGGAGGGGCTCTCTCCGGTAGCGCCGCCCTGGCCGTAGGGGCACTGGACGTACTCGCGGGGCAGCTCTCGTTTGGTTTGAAGCCCGATAAAGTAAAAGAGGGCCTTGAAGGACTCAGGTGGGATGGGAGGGGGGACCTGAGGGTTTACAAGGGCAGGAGGATTCTCTTAGACGGCGCCCACAACATGGAAGGAGCAAGGAACCTATCCCTCCTGCTTCGTGAGTTGGGGGGCAGGTTCAACCTGATCTTTGGTTGCCTCAAAGACAAGCCCTGTGCTCGAATGCTGAATGTCCTGAAAAAAGATGTGGGAGAGATCTTTCTGGTTCAGACCCCTTCACCCCGGGCCGCCCATCCATTCAAAATTCTGGACGATTTCCTCTCCCTCACAGAAGGGGACCTCTCCGTCACATCACTTGGAAGTGCCGGGGTGAAAGAAGCTCTAGAGAGGACCGAGGGGGACGCATTAATAGCCGGCTCTCTCTACCTTGTAGGAGAGGGGCTAAAATTAATAGAGGAGGGCGCAGTATCACATTAAAGGAGGCTCATCCATGCAGGAAGGTCCTGGGACAAGGGGCAGGGAGATTTTGAGGAGCACGGAGGAGATAAACAGGGCGATCTCGGAGAGGCTGAAGGAGGGTAAGACCCTCAGAATCAGTGGCCTCAGAGGCCAGGACAGGATAGCAGCCCATATGGACAAGACCGGCAGACTGATTCTTGAGGGGGAGCTTGGGGACTACGCCGTTGCACTTAACAGAAGGCTACTGGTAACGGTGAAGGGAAGTGCTGGGAGGTTCCTCTGCTGGAGAATGAGAGGCGGTGAGGTTGTGATAGAGGGGGAGGTGGGTGATGAGGCCGCCCTGGGCGTTGAGGAGGGAAGAATCCTGATAAGGGGTGATGTGAAGGGTTCCGTGGCATCCTACTTGAAGGGAGGAGTGGTTGTTGTGAATGGAAATGTTAAGGGCGAGGTGGCTGCCGGAGGCGGTGGAGGCCTAGTGGTGGTTATGGGGGAGGTCAAGGGTGAGGTTGCGCCGTCAGGGACGAGGGTCCTTCTTGAGCCATCCCGGGTGCCGCTTCTCAAAAGAAAGGAGATGAAAAAGCTCACGCCACAGGAGCTGAAGGAGGTGCGTGAGCTTCTCGGAGAATGGGCCCCCGGGGATCTGGAGAATTACCTCCTTTTAAGAGCTAAACCTGTACAGGAGGTTATTACCGAAAGGCGGATGCCATCTTCCGGAGGGCCCTTCCGGCACCCCACTAACCTTCGCCGTATCCTTCTGACCATGGACCCGTTCTCACAGACGGGCCCTTCTGCTCCAATCTATTTGAAGTCCAGAATAGGGGAGGGTAGCCCGGTGGTGCTCCCTGAGCCCTTCTTCATCCCCCACCATCTCCTGACTCCTCTGAACGAGGCCACCCGCCAGGCTGTGGTGGCATTCAGCCTGAAGAGCGGGATTCCCCTTTTTATTGGCCGGGAGGCCATGGGCAAGGAGTTCATGGACGCACTGAAATCCATCACATACTTCACGGTTATGAGGCCCCCGGACCCCTTTCCCCAAGGTGAGATTCTGGACAGCGCCTCGGGGGTTGTTTTTGACCTCACCTCCAGGGTTGGAGGGGTCTCGCTCCCCTTCAGAGAGCTCAAAGACCCCCGGGACATGCTGAAACTGATCCGGCGGATGGGGCTGTCCTCCTCACGTCGTCGGCACCTTACGGGACGGCGGGGGGATTCGGGAACCCCCCCCACACCACAGGAGATATTGAGAGTCTCTCAGGGGCGCACCTTGCGCTTGAGGAGCTTGAGGGGAGGGGGAAGGGCACGTCACTAATGCTGGATGGGGGGGTGGCGGAGGGGGAGGAGGCAGTCAAAGCCCTCAGTATGGGGGCCCGGGCGGTTTCCCTAGCCCCCTTCATATTGAAATGGCTGGGTTGTAGGGGATGCGAGGTCTGTGAGCCACAGTCCTGTCCTGCCTCCATACTTGAGGGCTCAGGGGACCCGCCCTGGGCCTGGGACGAGATGGCCGAGAGATTGATTGAGGAGTACGGCAAGTTGAGGGAAGATGTGGAAGGTTGCATCAGGAGGATGGGCCTCAAAGGGGTGCAGGAGCTCTCACGGAAGAACCTTCTAGCTCTGGATTGGGAGAGCGCTTATATAACGTCCCTTCCGCTAGCGGGTCTGGAGAGAAGAGTGCAGGATTAGGGGGAAGGTTTTTCTTCAACATGGCTTTCCACCCTTAAAACCTACATTGAGATGATAAACCGGGGGGTTGTTCCACTGGTCTACGAGAAGGGCTCTGTGGGCACCTCCGGGGATTTATCACCCATGTCCCAGATTGCAGAGGTGGTTTTGGGGGAGGGAAAGGCGTTTTATAAAGGGGAACTCCTCCCTGGGGGGGAAGCCATGAGAAGGGCAGGCCTCAAGCCCATTGAACCCTATTACAAGGAAGGGTTGGCCCTGATAAACGGCCCACAGATGATGGCGGGACAGGCGGCCCTCATACTCTGCGAGGTCAGGGAACTTCTCAAGAACGCTCTGATCACATCCTCCATGTCCATAGACACTTTAAGGGCCGTGAAGAAGGCCTTTGACCCAAGAGTACACAAGCTTAGGGGCCACCCAGGGCAGATACTTGTTGCAGAAGTTATAAGGAGGCTAACGGAAGGCTCTGAAACCATAGGAACGATAAAGGGTAGGGTTCATGCTAGGTCCATCAATAGAGCTTTACTATATGGCGAAGGAATGGGTGGAGAGGGAACTAAATGCACTCTCCGACAACCCTATTTTTATACCGGAGGACGGCGAACACCTGGCCGCTGGAAACTTCCACGGGCAGAACGTTGGGATCGCAATGGACATGCTAGCCATTGGTGTGTCGGAGGTGGCGAACCTAGCTGAGAGGCATATAAACAGGCTACTGAATCCCAAGCTATCGGGACTTCCAGACTTCCTCGTTGAGGGGAAGGGCTTGAACTCCGGGCTCATGGTGGCGCAGTACACTGCCGCCGCCCTTGTCTCGGAGAATAAGGTTCTCTCCCACCCCGCCTCTGTGGACTCCATCCCCGTATCGGCGGACCAGGAGGATCATGTGAGCATGGGGCCTGTGGCTGTGAGAAAGATGAAGGAGATCGTGAAGAACACCTGGTCTGTTATAGCCATAGAGGCCCTCTCAGCCGCTCAGGCGCTGGACTTCCTCCGGCCGGCGAAGGCTGGAAAGGGTGTTGAAGCTGCCTACAGGACCATAAGGAAAGAGGTGCCGTTTATGGAGGATGACCGCCCACTTCACCCCGATATAAAAAAAGTGAGAGAGCTTCTGACATCCGGAGAGATTCTGAAGAATGTGGAGGAGGAGGTTGGAGAGATAAGACTTAAATAGACACTCCCGCTCGCCTTAACTTTTATAAATTGGGCCTCCCTTCACCCTTTCCGAGAGCTATTCTATTGTATCATAAAGGGGGCATGATTTTGAAAGAAAAAATAATGAAACTCCGTTTTTGTGTGGTCTTTCTGCTTCTGACTGCTCTTCTCCTGCCCACCCTTCCTCCGTCTCTACCAGGGTCAGCGGAAGGGGAGGAGGGTGGTTTTAGAGGATATGTCTCCCATAATCCCATTAGGGTTGACAACGATGTGGAACTGGCCGCTGTAGCCACCTCGGGAAGCGGGACATTTCTTGACCCCTACATCATTGAGGGATATCTGATCAAGGGGAACGGCGCAGGGGCAGGGATATACATTGGAAATACAACCAAGTACTTCATCATCAGGAACTGTCTGATTCAGGACACAGCACGTGACCACCCGGGGGCGGGAATCCACCTTTACAAAGTGGATAACGGGGGCATCAGCAACGTGGTTCTTGAAGACAACTACTACGGGATCTATGTATATTACTGCAGCAACATCATTATTTTAAACGTGAAGATCGAGGGTTCCTACACGGGCATGTTTCTGTTTGAGTTAGAGCAGGGTTCTGTAAAAGGATCTACAATCTCAAACAGCTCATACGGGATGCATCTTTCAATGTGTTACAACGTTGATGTCATCTCCAACACGATTACCAACACAACAATGGGCATGCGCTTATCACTCACCAGAGTGACACATATTGAAGAGAACCAGGTGGAGGCCAGGAAGATTGGTGTGTATCTAGACGACTCTCACTACATCAGATTGAGGAAAAACGCCTTCACGAACTGCTCTGTCCTGATGTATGGGAATTTCCCTTCATACTGGGACAGCCACGAGTTCTACGGGAACACCGTCAACAGAAGGTCTATTGTTTACCTGAAGAACGCAACAACTCTTCCCTTTGTGAGAAGCCCGGGAGAGTTTATACTGGTGAACTGCTCAGGGTTTGAACTGAGTGGTGCCTCTCTTAGAGGCGGCACCTCTGGGATACTCATGGCCTTCTCACACGACATCACAGTGTCAGACCCTGTTATCACTGATATGCGCGACTCCGGCGTATACGCCACGTTCTGCAGTGGAATAACAGTTTCTGGGGGGGAGATCAGAGGTTATGAGGCCCTAACACCCGAGGGGTGGGTTGATAGGGCAGGAGATGGGATATACTTTGAAAACTCCGAGAAGATATCTGTTCTGGGAAACACTATTTCAGGGTTTAAATATGACATTCACTTCTATAACACACAGAAGATCAGAGCAGAGAACAACAAGATGAGTAGACAATTCGGCCTGTGGGGGTACGACAGGGAGGATTGGACCGGGCACAGGATCACCACAACAAACGTGATAGAAGGAAAATCCGTCCTCTACCTCTCCGAGGTGGATGGTGTCAGGGTTCAGACCGACGCCGCGGAGGTAATTGTGGCCGGTTCAAGGAACGTGGAGATAACGGGCATGGAATTCAGTATAGCTTTAAAGCCGCTCACCCTGGCCTTCTCTGAGAACATATCCATTCACCACAACAATTTCCACAATGTGAGCACTGCAATAAGGTTTTTAAGCGTTAATTCAAGCGTTGTCTACGCTAACAACTTCATGTGCAACTACATGGACATATATATAGACGATTCCCATTACAACCTCTTCTATCACAACAACTTCTTCCGTTGTGGTGAGTACGCCAACTTCAGCGGCATAGACTACTTCTTTATGTGTATCGGGAACCGCTGGAACCTCTCATACCCCCTGGGCGGCAATTACTGGTCTTTTTATAACGGCACGGACAACTTCAGCGGCGAGAACCAGGATCAGGAAGGATGGGACGGCATTGGAGACACAGCGTATGAGGGCCCCTGGAGGATTTTCGTTGATTACTACCCTCTGATGTACCCCTACGAGGAGGTCCCGCCGGAGATAAATATCA
>NJDV01000064.1 GCA_002254765.1 Thermoplasmatales archaeon ex4484_36
GACAGCGAAGAAACCTCTGCACTTCATTGCTTCTGGTCGGTTTCTTCTGGCTTGTGCGTTTCCATCGTCAATGAGACGTTTCAGGAAACGCACAAGACCTTCGGTTCGAATCCCAGTCGTCAATGATTGACTAATCTTACAACAATGAAAGTGCAGGGGCTGGGATTCGAACCCAGGAACCACTAAGGACTAGACCCTGAATCTAGCGCCGTTGGCCAGGCTTGGCTACCCCTGCACCATATGACCTTAAATGACGCCCTTATTTAAGGTTTACAGAAAATTAGATTAGAGACAAATCAACTCAACCCCCCGTGCTTCTCTACACGATGCCCTCAGGGACAGAGCGAACGAAGAAAGTGCTCACAAAAGCCTGTGAGCTTCTTAGAGCGGGGGAGGTAATATATTTCCCCACAGACACCCTCCCCGGGCTCCTCGCATGGGTTTCAATTGAGGATGCCGTAGGGAGGGTTTTCAGAGCGAAGAGGAGGCCTCGGGGGGTTCCCCTCCCTATTGGGGTGAGTGGCACAGGTCAGCTGCTTGAAGTTCTGGACATTCCCGGGGGAGTTATCAGTGCCCTTAAGGACTTCATCCCCGGGCCCCTTACCATAGTGGGGCCTGCCAGAGACGATGCGGACCTTCCCGAAGAGGTGCTCAAGGACGGGGAAGTGGCGGTGAGGGTTCCTGGATATCCACCCCTGATGCTTTAGGTGGAGAGGTTAAATACTATTTCGTAGATTACCGCCACCGTTACCTGAGGATGCCCTCAACGATAATCCGCCTGAAGAAGGGTTCCTTTGAGATCTTAAGAGAAGGGGCCGTGGATGTAAAAGTGCTGAAGGAGAGATTACATGAAATTACGGGATGAAAATAATCGAGGAGGGGGTCAAGTACATTGAGGTGGTTGAGGCGGTGGAGGAGCTGATCAGGAGGAGAGGGGCAGAGCTGGCGTTCCCGGTAAATGTGGCCGTGAACAGCATTGCAGCCCATTATACACCCGCCCCCGGGGAGAAGAAGAGATTTCAACACGGGGATCTGGTCAAACTTGACGTGGGAGCTCATATAGACGGATGTATCGGGGACACCGCAGCCACCGTGGAGGTGGGCACCTCCTCATGGAGTGGTCTCGTGGAGGCCTCCCGGCAGGCGCTTTACCGGGCAATATCCTTTATAAAAGCGGGTGTGAGCCTTGGAGAGCTAGGGGGCGTGGTGGAGAGGGTTATAAGATCCAGCGGATTCCAGCCCATTGTGAACCTCACGGGCCATAGCATTGACGTCTACAAGCTACACGGGGGATACAGCATTCCGAACTACAATAATCACAACCCTCTCAGAGTGAAGGAAGGGCTGATTCTGGCAATAGAGCCCTTCGCAACAAACGGCGGGGGAACTGTTGCTTCCGGGGGCAACAGCAACATATACCGCTACCTGAAAACCAAGATCGGCCTGAAGCCTGAACTCCAGCAGATGGCCAGAAGTGTGGAGAGGCTCAGGAGAGGGCTGCCCTTCTCTTCAAGGTGGTTCGTCAAGGAGATTAAAGGGAGTGTGAGGGACCTCCGAAGAATGGTCAGTCGGGGGGTTCTCTACTCCTATCCCATACTGGTGGAGGAGAAGGGGGGGATGGTATCCCAGTGGGAACACACCATATATGTGAAGGAAAACGGTGTGGAGGTTTTGACAGAGAGAACGGGGGCGGATTGAACGTGAACAAGGAGGAGATGACGTATAGCAAAGCGGGCGTAGACATAAAAAAGGAGGGAAAAACGGTCTCCCAGATTGTCAGAGAAATAACCTTCAGGAGAGATGGCTTCGGGAAGGCCTTCGAGGAGGCAGGGCACTTTGCAGGACTGATAGACTTCGGCGACTATTTTCTGGCCATGACCACCGATGGGGTGGGGTCGAAGATGCTGCTGGCGGGCGCGGACTCAACAGGGGGGCGGAGATGGCGAATGTGAGCATCGTGGGTGGAGAGACCGCTACCCTCCCGGACATGGTGCGGGGAATAGACCTGTCAGGGGCTGCGCTGGGGTATCTTAAAAAGGAGGATCTGGTGGATGGAAAAGAGATCAGGGAGGGGGACTACATCTACAGCCTGCCCTCTACCGGTCCCCACAGCAACGGTTATACCCTCATAAGGAAGCTCCTCGAAAGGTGGAAGATAGACCCCCGGGGGAGAATCCAAGAAGCCCTTGCGCTCTACCCCGATCTTAAAGCCGCACTGAAGGACAACCTGGAGGGGGAAGAGTATAGCAGGGTTCTTGACCTAGGAAAGAAGCAGCAGTCCATAGGGGAGATGCTGCTTGAGCCCACGGCGATCTACGTTAAACCTGTTTTGAGAATTCTGAGGGAGAGAAGAGTCCACGGGATCGCCCACATAACCGGAGGGGGCATAACTAACCTCCTCCGACTTAAAGGAGAGGTGAATTTCATCATAGACAGCCCCCCGGAACCCCCAGCACTCTTTCTCTTCCTGAAGGCCCTGGGCAACATCTCGTGGTGGGAGATGTATCGCACCTTCAACATGGGCATGGGCATGATACTGGTGACGCCTCCATGTGAACTCGATTCACTCCCCGGGGTGAGAAGAATCGGGAAGGTCGCAGGAGGGGAGGGAAAGGTGATAATCTCACCTCTTAAACTGCATTATGAGGAGTATTTTTGAGCCTTTTTTCCGATACGTTTTTATACAACCTGATGAATATTCTTCTCGCAGCGCGGGCCTTCGTTAAGAGGCATCCCCGGCAGAGGCCCCGAGACGGGCGAGGGGGTAGATAGGGCTATAGTCCTAAGTTTTTAGACAGTTTTTTATATGAGAAGTTATATCTCCCCTCCCCCTTCAGTGTGAACTCCTATGTCGCCCGGGTCCGTAGCTCAGCTAGGTAGGATACTAAGGCATCTTATATCCCTAGAAAGAGCGTCTGGCTTTTAACCAGACGGTCAGGGGTTCGAATCCCCTCGGACCCGCCACTCACCGCCAAAGGGAAAAAGAAAACGCCGGGGGTGCCCCATGGAAAAGATAAACGTGCTGGGTCACAGGCTGGTTCCGCGCCACAGGATCCTTAATGATTTTGAGAGAGCTGGTAGAGGCCTTCTTCCGGGAGAGGAGCATAATAAATCATCAGCTGGCCTCCTTCAACGATTTCATACCGACCCATGACAATCCGAGAAGCAGGATGCAGAGGATCGTGGACAGCATCCGCATAGGAGAGGTTGAGAACGAAAGGGGCCTGATAAGACTGGATGTGGACCGCCTTGAGGAGGAGAACATAGAGGTCCGGCTGGGGAAGATAACCCTCGGCACCCCCAGAATAAAAGAGGCTAACGGTGCCGAGCATGAGCTCACCCCAATGGAGGCCAGACTTAGGGATCTCACATATGCGGCTCCCATTTATCTGGAGTGTACAATAGTGATCAACGGAATAGACAGAGAACCTGAGAAGGTGAAGATAGGTGATCTGCCGATAATGGTGAAATCTAAGAAGTGCAATCTGCACCCTGATAATCTTTCCCTGGACCGGGAGCTCAGCCACGAGGAATACATGAAGAAGCTCATTGAAATGGGAGAGGACCCTCTTGACCCGGGCGGCTACTTCATTATAAATGGGACCGAGAGGGTCCTTATCTCCCTCGAAGACCTTGCGCCCAACAGGATTTTTGTGGAATGGGAGGAGAAGTATGGGACGCCTCTGCCCAAGGCCAAGGTCTTCTCCCAAAAAGAGGGCTACAGGGCTCTCACAACTATTGAGATGAACAAAGAGGGCATCCTCTTCGTATCCGTCCCCGCCGCACCTACCCCCATTCCCCTTGTTGTGATGATGAAGGCCCTGGGGATGGAGCAGGATGAGGACATAGCAAGGACCATAGTCTCCGACCCTGGAATGAGCAACATCGTTTACGCCAACCTGGAAGAGGTGGTGATGAACCCCCAGTATGGGATAACAAACCAGGAGGAGGCTCTGGAGTATCTGGAGAGGCGTTTTGCTACGGGGCAGGCCAAGGAGTTCAGGGTGAAGAAGGTAGAATCAATCCTTGACCGCTCCCTTCTACCGCATCTCGGAGATACGAGAAAAGACCGTCTGAAGAAGGCCATCTTCCTGGGGAGGATGGCCAGACACACCCTTGAACTGAAGCTTGGCCTGAGAAAACCCGACGACAAGGATCACTACGCCAACAAAAGACTTGCCCTGGCCGGGGACCTCATGGAGGACCTCTTCAGGGTCGCCTTCACCTCCCTCATGAAGGACCTCAAATATCAGCTTGAGAGAACCATCGCCCGAAAGAGGAAACTGAAGGTCTCATCCGCCATACGCCCTGACGTTCTCACTCAGAAGATCTTGCACGCGCTGGCCACAGGAAGCTGGGTGGGGGGAAGAGACGGGGTGTCCCAGCTCCTAGACAGAACGTCAAACATGTCAACCCTCTCGCACTTGAGGAGGGTCACCTCTCCCCTCACACACTCCCAGCCTCACTTCGAGGCAAGAGACCTCCACGCAACACAGTGGGGAAGGCTCTGTCCCAACGAAACCCCAGAAGGTCAGAATTGCGGTCTTGTTAAGAACTTGGCTCTGATGATCGACGTCTCCGAAGGTATTGATGAGGAGAAGCTCATCGGGAAGCTCTACGAGCTCGGAGTGAAGAGGATCGAGAAAGATATAGAGAATATGGCAAAGGTTTACGTCAACGGAAATCTGATAGGGCTCCACCCCGATCCGGTGGAGTTCACCCAAGAGCTCAGAATCAGAAGAAGAAGGGGTCTGCTGGCCTTCCCCCAGGAGAGGTCACACGAGATAAACATAAGGTATCACGAGGAGATAAACTCCATCATCATAAACTGCGATGAAGGGCGGGTGAGAAGACCCCTGCTCGTCTTGGAAAACGGAAAGCACAAGGTGACGAAGAAGGTTCTGGATGGGCTCTCAAAGGGTAAGATCACCTGGAGCAACCTGGTTATGCAGGGGATCGTTGAATACATAGACGCTGAGGAGGAAGAAGACCTCCTCATCGCCATAGATGAGGAATCCGCCACCGCAGAGCACACACATATGGAAATAGATCCCATGGTAATCCTGGGCGTCTGCTCAGGCCTTGTCCCGTACGCTGAGCACAACTCCTCCCCCCGTATCACAATGGGAGCGGGGATGGCAAAACAGAGCCTGGGACTGGGCCAGTCCAACTACAGGATCAGAATGGACACCAGAAGCCATCTCCTGCACTATCCTCAGAAGCCCCTGGTGCAGACCAAGGTCATGGAATTCGTCAATTTCAATGAGAGGCCCGCAGGCCAGAATTTTGTGGTGGCGATAATGTCCTACGAGGGCTACAACATGGAGGACGCCCTCATCTTCAACAGGGCCTCCATAGACAGGGGCCTGGGCCGCTCCACCTTCTTCCGCTGCTATCCTGTGGAAGAGAGAAGATACCCCGGGGGGCAGGAAGACAGGATAGAGATACCTGACCCCGACGTGATGGGTGCCATGTCAGATGAAGCTTATAAGAACCTTGACGAAGACGGAATCATCAGCCCTGAGATATGGGTGGACAGCGGCGATGTCCTGATCGGAAAGACCTCTCCGCCCAGGTTCCTGGAGGAGCACACGGACTTCCTGATACCGCAAAAGAGGCGTGAGACCTCCGTGACGGTAAGACACGGGGAGTACGGATGGGTGGACACTGTTATGATGACTGAGTCTGAGAACGGGTCCAGACTCCTTAAAGTCACCGTCCGCTCAGAGCGCATCCCGGAGGTAGGCGATAAGTTTGCCTCCAGACACGGCCAGAAGGGGGTCATAGGGCTGATTATACCCCCCGAAGACGTTCCCTTCACGGGTGACGGGCTTCAGCCGGACCTTATAATCAATCCCCACGCCATACCATCCCGTATGACCGTGGCCCATGTTCTGGAGATGATCGGGGGGAAGGTGGGTTCGAAGGAGGGGCGCTTCGTAGACGGCACCCCCTTCAGCGGGGAGCCAGAGAAGGCCTTAAGAGAGGCCCTTATTAAGAACGGATTTAAACCCAATGGAAAGGAGATAATGTACGATCCGAAGACTGGCAGAATGCTGAAAGCGGAGATATTCATGGGAATAATCTACTATCAGAAGCTCTACCATATGGTATCCGGAAAGATGCATGTGAGAAGCAGGGGGCCCGTCCAGATACTCACCAGACAGCCCACCGAGGGGAGGTCGAGACAGGGTGGCCTGAGATTTGGTGAGATGGAAAGGGATTGCCTCATCGGTCATGGCGCATCCATGGTTATAAAAGACAGACTGCTGGATGAATCTGATGGGACGATACTCTACGTCTGCGGAAACCCCAACTGCGGAAACATCGCCATAATGGACAAACGAGGTATGCTGCGCTGCCCCGTTTGCGGCGAGACAGGAAACATCCATCCGGTGGAGACAAGTTACGCTTTCAAGCTTCTGATGGACGAGCTGAAATCCATGTGCGTGGCCATGAGGCTGCACCTTGACGATCTTTACTGAAGGAGGATAGATGATATGAGGTACCAGTACATCCCCAAAAAAATAGGCGAGATCCAGTTTGCCTTGCTCTCGCCAGATGAGATCAGGAAGATGTCCGCCACCAAAATAATAACCGCAGACACCTACGATGATGACGGTTTTCCAATAGAGATGGGCCTTATGGACACACACCTAGGGGTCATAGAGCCAGGGCTTAGGTGTAAGACCTGTGGCAAAAAGGTTGACGAGTGCCCGGGGCATTTCGGACACATAGACCTAGCTCTTCCTGTCATTCATGTGGGTTACACCAAGAAGATCAAGGATTTTCTCCAGTGCACCTGCCGCTCCTGCGGGAGGATTCTTCTGACCGAGGACAAAATAAATGACGTGAAGAAGAAAATAGAGGAGTTGGGGGACATCTCCCGGAACGCACTGAAACTGGACCCAATAGTCAGCGAGGTCATCTCCATGGCATCCTCCACCAG
>NJDV01000065.1 GCA_002254765.1 Thermoplasmatales archaeon ex4484_36
ACCGGCGGTGTGTTCATTGACTTTATCTATTACTCCGGCACCGTTCCGTATATTTTTGAGGGGAACACCATCATTAACAATTCAAACGGCCTTGGGGTAAGACGGATCTCTAGAACCATGTCCAACAACTGCCATGTAATCGTGAGAAACAACACCGTCTCACACAACTGGCATTACGGAATTTACAGTGGGCCTACATCTTCAACCGCATCAAGCCACTACGTCATTGACGCGATCATTGAGAACAACACCGTATCATCCAACGGCTGGGATGGGATATACTTCAGCATCTGGGGGAATTTCCAGAACAAGTACCCCCGGGAGATTAATCCGGGGTTTCTGTTAACATATACGACAACAATATCTATAACAATGGAAAGTACGGGATAGAGTGCATAGGAGGAGGTGGGTCATACTACTCCAATGATATCCACGACAATACCTTGGGCGGCATCCACATCTCCGGAGGGTTACCTCGTCCTCGTACATAAGTTTTGAACCCTTCACCATCACCGGCTCTGACACTGGCCTATTTTTCAACGGCTGCGACCACGCCACCATATCCGATGTGACCTTCAGCAACGTTAACAACGCCTTCGTGTTCAACAATACCAAATACTCCACCATCTCAGGTCTCACCATAACCTCCAACCGGGATGCTATAACCCTTCTTTCAAACTCCTCGGTCCTGCTAAACAACGCTACCATGGGCACTGTTGGGGGTTACGCAACGGTTATGGATGGTAACTCAACACTGAAATCCATGAACACAACCCTCCCCCTGGCGAAGGTCTCCGTGAGGGATCCCCTCTCAACTCTTGAGGTATTCTGGCCTGTCTTCATAAGAGTCGAAGACGAGGGCGGCTATCCTCTGGAGGAGGTGGAGGTGAAGTTCGCAAACGCTGCAGGTCAGGAGTGGACCTATTACACACCGGCGGATGGGAAGCTCTCCTGGATCTGGATGACCTACAACATCTCCGTCTACCTTCCAGAGTACATACCCCAGTGGGGGGACCATAACATAAACAGAATGCTGTCCTTGCAGTACACCCTGGAGTTCAACTATCCTCCAGGGAGCCCCAGGCAGCTCAGGCCCCTTCAGACACACAACGTGACCCCCACCCTCACATGGGAGGCCCCTGACGACCCCAACGGGGATGTACTGTCCTACACAATAGAGATATATGAGGATGTGGTCTCCCCGGGAACCCTCTTCTACTCTGGGACGAGCCGTGACACCTCCTTCTTTGTGGAGAGGCCCATGAAGTACCACCACTCCTACTACGTGAAGATTACAGCCCACGACCCATGGGGCAAGTCATCAGAAAAGGTCTTCAAAGTGGATGTAGTGAACACACCGCCCGACCGGCCGGGGATTAGGATCGTCCCCAGCCCCGCCTCCAGCGTTGAGGATCTAACTGTGAACATTGTATCGCCCTCAGAGGATCCAGACACCAATCCGGTGGATGTAATCACATACATATACACCTGGTATGTCAACGGCGTACCCGTTCAGGAGGGGGAGAGCAACACCCTCTCCCACCACTATACAAAGGAGGGGGATGTGGTAAGCATAAAGGTAACTCCCTTTGACGGGATTGACTACGGAACGCCTGCAACCCTGGACGTTCACATAGTCAACTTCGCACCCTATGCACTGGTGGAGGAGGTCAACCTGACCACGGAGGAAGACACGCCCCTTGTCAACACCATCAACCTGAACGACTACTTTGCCGACAGAGACCTGGACGTCCTCAGCTTCACCGCCAAGGAGGAGAGGCACCTCTCGGCAGTGATAGACCCCGTCACCGGCAATCTCACAATATATCCGGAGGAGAACTGGAATGGCCGGGACTATCTTATCATCTCCGCCTCCGACGGAAGGGCTCGGGTGCAGCCAGACCCCACAATAAAAATATGGGTGACTGTAAACAGCCTCAACGACCCGCCGGTGATAACATCCGTGAACTCCATCCCACTAAGGGGCGGTGAGGTAGAGCTGGAATCCCTTCAAAACGCCCGTGTGGTATTAAGACCTGTGGCCACGGATCCTGACATGGTATATGGAGACGCTCTTCAGTTCTCCACAGACGCCGGTGCGATCATTGAAGCGAGGGGAGTTCCTATAGACGATCCGGACCTTGAATACTCCTTTGACGGCAACACGGGAGAGGTCTCCTTCAAGCTTCTTAACGCTCTTGTAGGCGACCTCACAGTGGAGTTAACGGTAGCAGACAGCGCTGGAGAGGAGTTCACCGCCCGCATAATAATACACGTCAGGAACCTCAACGACCCACCCACACCCCCCGTCATTGTGAGCCCCGCTGACCACCAAGAGTTCGGGACGCTGACAGTAAGTTTCACCGCAGACCCCTCCGACGACCCGGACCTCCACATACCTGCCTCTGAGGAGTCTCTCACGTACATATGGGATTTTGGTGACGGTGAAACCGTAGAGGGAGAGGAGCTGGAAGTAACCCATACCTACCGCGTCCCCGGTACCTACACCGTCACCCTGACAGTGAGGGATTCAAGCGGCCTCTCACGCAGCACAAGCATAACCATAAAAGTGAGCGGTGAGATAGAGAAGCCACAGTACACTGTGGAGAAAAGGGAGGAGACGTTCCTTGAGAAGTACTACGGGTGGTTAATACTCATTGTGGTTGCTATCCTCATAGTAATAGGGCTCCTGGTGCTTCTGAAGAAAAAGGAGCCCCTTGAGGAGGTGGCGGAAGCGGAGGAGAAGGATCTAGAGCAACTAAAGGCTGCGGTGGCCCCCGCCCTCCCGCCACCGGAGGAGGCACCGCCGGAAGCACCACCTGAGACCGCTCCACCCGAGCAGCCTCAGCCCGAAGAAGCTCCTCCCGAAACCCCTCCACCTGAGACACCACCGGAGGAGGCCCCACCGGAAGCACCACCGGTGACTCCTCCGCCCGAGGAGGTGCCTGCAGAGACTCCACCTGCAGCTCCACCAGAGGAAGCTCCAGGAGAAACTCCACACCCCCCTTCACCTCCGTCTGAGGAAGTCCCGCAAGAGGGGCAACCAGCGGGGGAGACACCGCCGGAGAGTCCCCCGGGGACCCCGCCCGAACAGTAAGATAGAAGTTCGAAAAAAGAAGGGGGAGGTGGGGTTTTGGGAACTCAGCGGAGGTGCAGGCAATCCCCAGTGGATATCGTCCACTCCATCTTATCGTTCTTCAAGACTAGGGAGCCGTCGGGCTTTAAATCCTCGGCAACCCCCTCTAGCTCCGCCTGAGGGGTGGAGACCCTCACCCATTTGCCTATGGTTGAAGAGTGTTTGATCCAATCCTCTTTCATCCCTACAAATCTCCTATCCATGAACCTCAAGTAGAGGAGGTCAAGATAGTAGAGGAGGTCCTTCAGGAACAGCTCTCTGTCCACCTCCTCACCCTTCTCAACAAGAAGGGAAGTGGCGGTCCCTCTCACATCCTCCGGAAGGTCCTCAAGCCTCACGTTGAGGTTGATGCCCACACCGGCCACCACCCAGTTGAGCTTCTCAGGAGTTGATGAGCTCTCAAGGAGTATTCCAGCTATCTTCTTCCCGTCAATAAGCACATCGTTGGGCCACTTCAGGTGGGCCACCCTTCCCAGGTTCACCCCAATGGCCTTAGATGCCGCAAGACCCACCATGAGGGCCAAGGGCGGCGCCTCTTTAGGGTGTATCCTAGGTCGAAGGATCACCGAAAGGTACACCCCTCCAGGGGGGGAGTGCCAAACCCTCCCTTCCCTTCCCCTCCCTGCGCTCTGCTCCTCAGCAAGGATCACAGTTCCCTCCTCAGCCCCTCTCTCTGCGAAGCTGCGTGCCACCTTGTTGGTGGAGTCCACCTTCTTCATATAGTATATCCTTTGACCCATTATGCTGGTTGTAAGTCCTTGATATATCCGCTTCACGTTGATCGCCGCCGTCGAACCACCCCCGAAACTATACTCCCCAGGGTGTACTTAAAACTTGCCTTATCCTTTACAGTATCCGATACTGCTATTGTCCCTTTCTGCTCTGTGACGCAGATATTACTGCCTCCACCGCCGCCATAGCCGCTGCAACCCGGGCTCCCCCCTGAGCACTCTTCTTCTGCTTGACGTACTCTACTACCTCATCCAGAATCCTGTACCTCGGTATGAAATTGGTGTCGTAGTTCCCCTGAACGAACGTGGGGTGGTTCATGACCACTTCGTGGAAGGGTATGTTCGTCCTGACCCCCGATATCTGATACTCCCAGAGGGCCCTTTTCATCCTGGCTATCGCCTTCTCCCTTGTCTCACCCCAGACGATGAGCTTCGCAATCATGGAGTCGTAGAATGGTGGTATCTCAAAGCCTGCGTAGACGCCTGAGTCCACCCTCACCCCCGGGCCCCCCGGCTCTCCGTAGCGGATGATCTTCCCCGGAGCGGGGTTGAAGTTGTTCAGGGGGTCCTCGGCGTTTATTCTGGCCTCTATGGCCCATCCTCTGCCTACTATGTCCTCCTGCCCGTAGGAGAGCTCTTCCCCTGCAGCCACCCTGAACTGCTCCTGGACCAGGTCAACACCGGTTATCTGTTCAGTTATTGGGTGCTCCACCTGAAGACGGGTATTCACCTCAAGGAAGTAGAAGTCCCCTCCAGTATACATGAACTCAACAGTTCCAGCGTTGTAGTAGCCTGATGCCTTGGCCGCCGTAACAGCCGCCTGACCCATCCTCTCTCTGAGCTCCTCCGTCATCACCGGGGAGGGGGTCTCTTCAATGAGTTTCTGGTGCCTCCTCTGGACGGAACACTCCCTCTCCCTCACATGTATCACGTGTCCCTTCTTGTCCCCAAGTCTCTGGATGGATTCAAGGGCCCCGGGGAGCTCTTTCTTGAGCATCACAGGGTATCCGATCTCGTGGGCTATGTCGAGGGCCTTCTCCACATCGGAGATAGGGTCGATTACACCAGGGATTACTGGAACTCCGTGGGCCTTCATGGTCTTTTTGGAGTCTATTTTCGATCCGAGAAGCCTCATGGCGCTGGGAGGGGGGCCTATGAATTCAATTCCGTTCTTTTGAAGGAGCTCAGCGAAGTGGAAGTTCTCGGCCAGGAAGCCATACCCGGGGTGCACCGCCTCCGCACCGCTCTTCAGGGCCACATCCAGTATCTTCTCCATGTTGAGATAGCTCTGGGGCGCCGGGCCTGGCCCTATATTGTAGGCCTCGTCTGCGTAGCGAACGAAGAGGGCGCGTCTGTCCGCGTCGGAGTAGACAGCTACGGTCTTTATACCCGCCTCTCTAGCCGCCCTCATCACCCTTATGGCGATCTCACCCCTGTTGGCAACAAGTATCTTGTTGAACATATCTACCACTTCTTCAGAGTATCTGCATTATGACATCTCCTGCGGAGATCACGTCTCCCTCCTTAACAAAGATCTTCTTAACCGTACCAGCGCGCTCGGTGGCAATCTCCTGCTCCATTTTCATGGCCTCAATGGTAGCCACCACATCCCCCTCGGAAACCCCCTCCCCCTCCTTCACCTTGATCTTCAAAATAGTGCCCTGCATGGGGCTCTTCAAACCCCCCTCCACCTCCTTGGGCCTCTCCTCCTCACCCGCCGGGGCGCCTGAGGCCACCATAAAGCCTCCCTTGGGGTTCACCTTCACCTCGTAGAGCTCCCCGTCCACCTCCACCTCGAACTCCGTAGGAATGGCAGGTGCCACCTTCCTCGCCTCAGGGGGCTCAATCTCAAGGTAGACCTCCTTATACTCGGGGAAGAAGGACTTGACAAACGCCCTTGTGGCCGGGTGGTCGTAGGGAAGCGGAAGCTGATCGGAGGTGAACTCGGGCACAGCCTCGCCCTTTAAGAACTTCAGCCCCACCTGCGGATATATGGCATAGGTCAGAACGTCCTCCTCCTTCCTCAAGAGCCCCATCTCTTCAAGCTCTTTCTTCCTCCTGTCCCACTCCGGCTCCAGCAGATCCGCCGGACGGCAGTCTATAATCTGGTCTTTCCAGTCGGGCCCCAGAACCTTCTCATATATCTCCGGCTTGATCTCCCCCGGGGGCCTGCCGTACATGCCCTTCACATAGTCCTTGGTCTCCTGTGGGATCATCTTGTACCTTCCAAAGAGAACGTTCATCACCGCCTGAACTCCTACCACCTGGGAGGTGGGGGTGACCAATGGCGGGTATCCCAACTCCTCCCTCACCCGGGGGACCTCCTGTAAGACCGCATCTAGCTTGTCTATAGCCCCCTGCTGCTCAAGCTGTGCCACCAGATTTGACATCATACCCCCGGGGATCTGATGAACCACTATGGAGGGGTCCACTTTGAGGGCCTCAAGCCTTATCAGGTGGCGGTACTTCAGGAAGACCTTCCTGAAGTATTCTCTGATTTCCATTAACAGATTTATATCATACTCGGTATCCCACTCGGTACCCTTAAGGGCCGCCACCACGGACTCAGTGGGGGGGTGGGCGGTACCCCCAGAGAGTGGTGATATGTCCGTGTCAAGAACCGCCGCCCCCGCCTCAACTGCCCTCATGTAGGCCATTCCGGTCATTCCAGAAGTGAAGTGGGCGTGCAGGTCAACAGGAAGCTTTCCCCCCGCTTCTATGTAGCCCTTGATTATGTTATAGGCCCTAGGCGGGGAGATCATCCCCGCCATGTCTTTTATGCATATGGAGTCAGCACCCATTTTCTCAAGCTGTAGCATGGTTTCAACGTAGTATTCAACGGTGTGTATGGGGGAGATTGTGTAGCAGACAGAGGCCTGAACGTGCCCCCCAACCTCTTTTACCGCCTCCATGGGTACCTTCATGTTCCTCAGGTCATTGACGGCGCTGTATGCCACTATGTTCATGGCCCTCTCAAGCATCATAAGCTTTGAGTTGGGCATCGCCTCCCTGAGTTGCCGGAGTCTCTCCCAGGGATCCTCGTTGAGATACCTTATGGGAACATCAAATGTTGCCCCTCCCCACATCTCAAGTGCCCAGTAACCAACCTGATCAAGCTTTTCCGCAATTGGGAGCATATCCTCTGTTCTCATCCTCGTGGCCAGAAGGGACTGATGTGCCCTGCTGTATACGCTTCGGTCCTCTGCTCATCCACGTTATATTACGTATTGTCGCATCAAAGAGTGGCACGGCAGTGACGATTCTCGTGAGACCGCATATAAGTCCCATGAAACATTACGGGTGTAGTGGGGGGTGGGGGATGTAGTCCAAGCTGCACCC
>NJDV01000066.1 GCA_002254765.1 Thermoplasmatales archaeon ex4484_36
AGGCAGTGGGAGGGGATGAGAGACTTAGGGTTTGTGGAAGGGTCGGAGCGGGACGGCAGGATAGCGGAGGGCTACTCGCAGAACGTCTCCCTCTACTCCCTTGACGCTGGGGTGCCGGAGTACGGCAAGGTTTATGAGATTTATATACCGCCCCCGGGGGAGGTAGGGGTTCCAATGACCGTGATACTTATCAAGGCTGGAGGGGAGGTTATGTGGTACTCCCGGGTGGGATACTGGGAGCCAGAGGACCTTGTTCTAACCATTGAGGAGATTCTCACCGGAGAGGAGGGGGGGCAAAACGGTTAAATGCTGCTCTTCACTTAACCGGAGTGCCCTCAGGTGATGATGCGATGAAGAAGATATTCAGGGCTTACGACATAAGGGGCGTTTACGGCTCTGACCTCACTGCAGAGCTCATGATGAGGATCGGGCAGGCCATCGGCACTTACGTGAAGAGAGAGATGGGCGGGAGCCGCATCTCAGTGGGGGCAGATATAAGGACCACCTCCGAGCTTCTCAAGAGAGCCCTTGAGGTGGGTCTTCTCTCTACAGGGGTCTCCGTGGTCAGCCAGGGGATAACATCCTTCGGTGTAGCCCTCTTCGGTGGATGGAAGTCCAGGAGCACCCTCTCCTGCTACATAACCGCATCACACCTTCCGCCAGAGTGGAATGGTCTGAAACTCTACTATGAGGACGGCGTAGGCTTTCCCACGGAGGGGATAATGACCATAAGGGATATGGTGCTTGAGGGGGCGGATTTTGAGCACGTTACCTGGATGGACGTGAAACCCGTGGAGGAGAGGCACTTTCTCAATCTCTATACGGACTTCTTTAGAGACTCCTTCCAGCTTGATGGGGATGTGTCCGCAGCGGTTGACTGCGGCTCGGGTGCGACTTCCCTTTCAGCCCCCAAGGTTCTATCCACCATCGGGGTGAAGCTCAGAAAAATCCACTGCGAGGTTGACCCCTTCTTCTCTCAGAGGCCCTCCGAGCCCTCCCCGGAGGTTCTCGGAAACCTCCGTTCTACTGTGCTGAAGGACAGCCTCGATTTTGGAGTGGCCTTTGATGGGGATGGCGACAGGGCGGTGGTTGTGGATGACGAGGGTGCCTTCCTCTCCACGGACACCCTCGCTATAATATTGGCAAGGGACCTCCTCGAAGAGCACGGCAGGGGAATCATTCTAGCTAATGTTGAGTCCTCAAGGGCTATAGAGGACGTCTTGGAGCCCTTAGGGGCGAAGGTGATCAGGATACCGGTGGGCCACACTTACCTCACACAGAAGGCCAAGGAGCTTGGAGCAATATTTGGGGTGGAGAAGAGCGGGCATATGATCATGCCCCAGTACTTCCTCTTTGACGACGCCATGGTGATACCTGCAAGGCTGGCCCAGCTTCTTTCAAGAGGCGAGGAGAAGCTCTCCCAGCTCTCCCGGGAGATTCCCCAGTATCCCTTCAGAAGTATTGCAGTTAACTGCCCGGATGAAATCAAATTCCAGGTGATAGAGAGGCTCAAAGAGAAGTACCTGGGTAAGTATGAGAGGGTGAATACAATGGACGGGGTAAGGGTGGACCTGGAAGAGGGGTGGGTGCTTATAAGGGCCTCCAACACCTCCCCTATAATAAGGCTAAGCGCTGAGGCCAGAAAGCAGCACGTTCTGAAGAAGCTCGTTAAGAACTTCCACGAGGACCTTCTGAAAGCCATAAAGAAGGAGAATGACGGCGGTTGAACTACACCACCCGCTTCTGCTGGCTCCTGTACATCTCAATGAGCTCCTCCACCGTTGTGGCATCCTCCGGTCTTTTGTCATCCCTGTACCTGCCCGTGAACCGGGGGAAGCGCAGGGCTAATCCAGCTTCCTCTTTGAGCACCCCAAAGGCGGCGCTGTGAACGGGAGAAAAAGTAATCTCCGCTCCTATAACCTCCATTACCACTGCCGGGGTGAAATGGATGTCGGGCTCGATCTTGCTCTGCACCCTTGGGTGCCTCCTTTGGAGGCGGTAGGGTTCAAATATATTCGGGAGCCTTTCAAGCTCCTCGTCGGAGAACCCCGTTCCAAGCTTGCACACCGTTTCAAAGCGGTCCTCTTTCGGGTTGTAGCAGGCCATGAGGAGGGCTCCGTAAGTGCCCCCTCTCCTCCCCTTTCCCCAGAAGGCCCCCACTGCAACGAGGTCTAGACTGTCCGTCAATTCACTTTTGTACTCCTTCTTGTATTTTATCCAGAGCCATCCTCTACCTCCTGCGTTGTAGACGGACTTCTCGGTTATGTTTTTAGCCATTATTCCTTCGCATCCCTCCGAGAGGGCACGGGTGAAGAACCTCTCAGCTTCTCTTCTGTCAGAGGTCACGATCTGCCTGCTCAGGGCAATTCTCCTCTCCTCATCCCAATCCTCGTTGATCTGGGGAAAGAGTTCTTTGATGGCCTCCCTTCTCTCCAGAAGTGGCTTTGAGGTCATGTCTCTGGAGTTTGCGTAGAGGCAGTCGAAGAGGAAGACCACTACTGGGAACTCCTCCACCGCCTCCTCTATGCCGTACTTTCTCCCCCTTCTTCGGGACACCACCTGGAAGGGAAGCATCTCCCCTGTGTTCAGGTCTACAGGTACGCACTCCCCTTCCACTATGCCGTTCTACCTCAAGCCCCCCCTCCACCAGCCTCCTTGCGATCTCCCCCAAGTCCGGATAGATGTTGTAAGCTCTCTCGATCCTCTGTCTGTTCTCCTCCACCCTCTTTTTGACCTCAACGGCCTTCTCGTATATCCTCTGCAGTGCAGGGCTTCTCTCCTTGCGAAGCCCCTCTATGAGGGCGTATAGGGGGGCGGAGGTCCTCGCTTTGAGGGACTCCACAAATCCATCGCTTCTGAGAGCCTCCGGAAGGACCTCGAAGCTCTCTTTGCACATATTCATAAGGTCCTCAAAGCCCTTTTCAAATCTGTAGGAGAGGGCGTCCAGTATTGTCATGTCCGCAATACCCAGTCTCAGCCTCCCGGATACCGTTCTTATGATGTAGCGTGCCTCTAAGGGGACTGCGCTGTTCAAAAGCTCTGCGATGAGCTTGATCTTGAACTCTTGAGACCTCTCCCCCTCCTTCCCGGCGATCTTCAGGAAGTTTCCGTAGACTTTCTTCACCGTGAGAGGTTGGCTGAAGAGGCTCCTCTGCCGCCTCTCTTTGCACATCATCTCAGCGGTCCTTCCCAGGTTGTTTAAAAGCTCAACGACGATATCGAGCAGTTCCAGGCGCTTTTGGGTCTCCTCCGCTCTGCTGTAGGCTTCAGCAAGAACACGATATAACATCAGGTGTTAAGAGGGGAGGTGGGATTTAAATATTTACTCATGGGGGGACCAGCGACCTTACTACCCTTATGTCGTAGAGTATAGAGAGGAGCTCGTCATGGACGTCAACCACCGGGAGCTGATCAAAGTCTCTTTTAAGCATGATCTCTGCGGCCTCCCATAAGGGCTTCTTCCTGAAGACCGTAACCACATCCTTGTTCATGAACTTCTCCACAGGCTCTTTGGGAAGGTGGACCTTTGCCTCCTGGAAGTAGAGGTTCATGACGTTCCGCAGCCCCTCCCAGCTCCACTCGTCCTCGTCCTCGCTTATACCAAGCTTCGTTAGGGAGATGCTCTCCCGGAGATATTCTATGTTGAAGAGGTCTCTGTCGGTGATCATACCGCAGATCTCACCATGTTCATCCAGAACCGGCATGGCGAAGACCCCCGAGAGGTTGATCATCTTTGCCGCCACATTAGCAGGGGTGAGCTTGAATATGGTGAAACACTGCTGCTCCATGTACCTCTCGACGGGCTCGTCAATCTTTCTTTTCACAACAACTTTTAGGAAGTCGGTGGGAGTGAGTATTCCCACAAGCTTTCCGTTTTTCACCACAGGAAGTCTTCTCGCGTTGTTCTCCACCATGATCTTGGCTGCCCTCTCAACAGCGGTGCTGGGCGAGACTTTCGGGGGATCCCACCTCATCACAATGGCCACTTGCTCCTCTTGGGGGTGGGAGAAGAAATCCTTTCTGGTTACGATGCCAAGAACTCTACCCTCCTCATCCACCACGGGCAGGCCCGTCTTTTTATACTTCACCATAAGGCGAAGGACGTCAGCTCTGGTGGTGGGAAGAGTGGCTGCTATGACGTTCTTTGTCATTATACTGGAGACGTTCATGGCGAACCCTCTGGTGGAAGGGAGCTTGACCCTAAACAGCAGTTCCGATTTAAATCTTTTCCTTCTAGAACACCCTTTTGAAATCAGACAGGGTCCTTTTTCACTTGGTCGTTAGGTTTATTATCATCCTTCTGTATGGCCCGCCCCAGCAAAACGTGGACGGTGCAGTCCCATGCATGGCACTGAGCTCGAAGAGATGTCAAGGAAGGAGAGATACCTCTTCAAGAAGAAACTGGATGAGCTCAAAAGGTATCGTGGGAGGGGAACGGAGCTCATATCTCTTTACATCCCTCCAACCAAGCAAATCTCAGATGTGGCCAACTATCTTAGAGACGAGTACTCCCAGTCCATGAATATAAAGTCCAAGAGCACAAGGAAGAATGTCACCTCCGCCATAGAGTCTATATTGTCCAGGCTGAGAACAATGAAGAGGGTTCCGGAGAAGGGAATAGTCTTCTTCGTGGGACATGTACCCAAGGGGGCAGACCAGACCACCATGGTGGTGAACATAATCGAGCCCATAAAGCCCATATCTATATTCCTCTACAGGTGCGATTCAGAGTTCTTCCTTGACCCGCTTTATGAGATGGTAAGGGAGGAGAGGGTGTACGGCCTCCTTACAATAGACCGCTCGGAGGCTACCATTGGCATACTCCACGGCAACCGGATAGAGGTGGTGGATAACATTCAGTCCCTTGTGCCCAGGAAGCACGGCAGGGGTGGGCAGTCGGCAAGGAGATTCGAGAGGCTCATCGAGCAGGCAGCACATGAGTTCTTCGTCAAAGTGGGAGAGAGGGCCTCCAACACATTTCTCTCACTGGATAACCTGGAAGGGATACTTATCGGAGGCCCCGGGGCTACAAAAGAGTATTTCGCGGAGAAGAACTACCTCCATCACGAGCTCAAAAAGAAGATTATCGGCCTGGTGGACACGGGATATACCGATGAATACGGTTTAAGGGAGCTTGTGGAGAAGGGTCAGGAGTTCCTTAAAGGCGCCGAGCTCCTCAAAGAAAAGCAGCTTATGGAGCGCTTTCTCAAAGAGGTCAAGAAGGAGGATGGGGGTCTTTACGTTTACGGAGAAAAGGAGGTCCTCATTCAAAGGATTATGTGGAGGTCCTCTCGGAGAAGTGCGAGGAGTTCGGCACAAAGCTTGAACTCATCTCTGATAACTTCCAGGAGGGGGAGATCCTCCTGAAGGCCTTTGGGGGGATCGCTGGAATTCTCCGTTACAGGAGATGATCACTCCTCTCCCAGCCGGTATATCCTTATACCCCCGCCCATGCTATCCTTTAAGGGAGCTGCCCCCTCCCCCCTTCTCACGCTCTCCTCCAGGAGCTTGAGAAGCTTCTCATCGTAGGAGTTCCTCATCATCTCGTCCCTCCTCCTCTCCTCCACCCACCTCTTTATGCAGCTCCTTATCACCTCGGAGGCGTTAAAGTTGTTCTCTCTGCAGATCTCAAAGAACTCGTTGGCTACTGGGGCGAAGTCATGAGTGATAATTATGTGCAGAGCGTCCCCGGGGCGGTAGATCTTCTTCTCTCCTCTGGGGCTCCTGCCCCTTCGCCGTCCCTTTTCAGTATCCTGCGGGGCCACCATGGAGAGGCAAATGATTCATCTTTTATGAAGATATCCTATTATATATGCCGACCTTTAGGGGTGATGGATGGCTAAGAAGAGCAGAGCTCCACTAGGCCATTGTGGAGGTGGGCCCTGGAGAGGGGTCGCTGACACGCTGGCTCGTGAAGCGGGGGGTGAGGCTGACCGCCATAGAGGTGGACCCCCGCCTGGCTGCTACCATCAGGGAGAGGTTTGCTGGGAAGGTGGAAGTGAAGGTGGCAGACGTCCTTGATATGGATTTCTGCGAGCCTCCCCTTAACCCTCCAGAGGGAGGTTGTGGAGAAGATCCTCCCCGGGGAGGAGTGGAGGTGCTTCAGCAGGCTGGGGGTCCATCTCAACATGAGGTTCGAGATAGAACCCCTCCTTGAGATACCGCCGGACGCCTTTCGCCCCAGACCTCAGGTTAGCTCTGTCTTCGTGCGGTTCACCCCTAGAGAGACGCTACTGGCGGACCCCGGGGACCATGCTCTGTTCGACTCCCTTCTGAGGAGAGTATACGCCAGGAGAAGGAGGAAGATGAGGAACACCCTCCTCGGCTTTCGATCCCTTTCGAAGGAGGGGCTGGAAAGGGCCCTGGGAGAGCTGTCCTGGACCCTTCAGAAACGTCCAGAGGAGGTGTCCCTCATGGTCCTTGCGGAGATATCGAAGAGGATATATGACCATTTTGAAGAGCAGAAGATTAAATATAGGATATAAATTCGGTTTTGTTCAAAGGCTAAAGGGGCACGTATCATGACGGACGGCGAAGGCTTCTATTCCATCTGCGGGATATGCGGCAAGGGCAGACTGATACCGGTGGCCATGCTTGAGACCCAGGAGGGTCGCCTAGTGAGATATCGGTGCACCAATCCCGACTGTAACGTGAGATTCGACCAGCACGGCTATGAGAGGTATGACCCCGAGAAGCAGGACTGGGTTCGGCTATGATATGGGAGGACACAGAGCTTCTGTCTCTTATCCCCGGTGGGGCGAGGGCGCGAGGTGCCCCTCAACCATCTCCATGGACAGAATGACTATATCGTCAACGGGATGGTCCTTAAGGAGAGGCCGTCTCATCCCGTAGGTCTCGGCGGAGGCAATTCTTCTTACGGTGTCCATGCCTTCTATGACTACACCGAAGACCGCATAGGAGCCGTCAAGCTGATGCTGAGGTCCGTCGCATATGTAGAACTGTGAGGAGGCGGAGTCGGGGTCCTGGCTCCTTGCCATGCCCACTGCGCCGTCGACGTGGGTGAGGCTCTCGTTGATCTCAAGAGGAATGGTCTCTTCTGAACCGCCCCACCCATCGTTATAGGGGTTGTTATCCTTGCTGTTGGGGTCCCCTCCCTGAATGACGAAGTCGTCTATCACTCTGTGGAACTTGGTTCCGATGTAGAACCCCCTCTTCACGAGCATTTTGAAGTTGTCTGTTGTTATGGGAGCCCCCTGGTCGTAGAGCATTATCGTGAAGGAGCCATAATTGGTGGTCACCTCAACTGTTGTGTTTACATAAACCATCCTCTCCCCTGCGGCCGCAGGCGGGCTGGAGGGCCCCTCATCCCTGGCGGCCTTTGCCCAGATAAGGGCCGGCAGAAGGAGGATCACTAAAATTAGAATGCTCCATTTCAGACCCTTGACCTCACGCATACGTTCCCATATCTACTTAAGGAGAAGTTGGCCGGGGCGGGGTTTGACGTATCTTTCGATGAGGACATGAAGATACTCAACGTAATCGCATCCGTCAGGTTGAGGGGAGAGGTCTCCCCCAAGAAGATACTTCAGATCCTGGATAAGGATTCCATAGACTACAATCCCAAGGCCTTCCCGGGGATTGTCTACACAGTCAGTCCCAAGGTGAAAGTTCTCATCTTTACAGAGGGACTCCTGGTCTGCTACGGCACGGAGAGCTTCGCCGACGCCTCCGCCATTTTGGATAGTCTCTCCGAGGCGCTGGAAGGGGCCACCTGATGTCTTGGGATGGACCTGTGGTGGACACTCATTTTCACCTGGACATAATAAATAGAGGGTATGATGCAGTGAGAAGGTTCAGAGAGGCTGGGGGCACCCATCTCGTACTCGTTCATAAGCCCCTTTTTACCCCGCTACCCTCAAGTGGGGAAGAGTTTCAGCGCCGCTTTGGGGAGACCTTGAAGATGGCCCAGGAGGTGGAGAGGATGCTTGAGGGGGTTTGGGTGGTGCTGGGAATACACCCCGTTGTTGCGGTAAAGCTCCGGAAGGAGTTGGGTACGGAGAGGGCTATATCTCTTTTGGAGGAGGGGGTGAAGGCTCTCGGGCAGGCGATAGAGGAGGGTGGCGGGAGGGTTGTGGCCGTGGGTGAGGTGGGCAGACCACACTTTCCTGTGGACGAGGCCACCCAGGAGGTCACTGACCATCTCTTTGGGCTCCAGACAGATCTGGCGAGGGAGAGGGGTCTTCCCCTTGTCCTCCACACGGAAGGATGGCCATCGAAGAAGGACATCTTCACCCTCCTGAAGGGGTTCCTTGAAGGGAGAGACTTCCCCGCTTCAAGGGCTGTGAAGCACTTCTCCGGAGGGAAGGCTGTTGGGGAGGCCCTGAGGGAAGGATTCCGCGTCTCCGTGGTGGCACGGGAGAAGGATGTGAAAAGAGCTCTTATTGAGTCCCCCGGGGGGGAGTTCATGCTCGAGTCAGACTACCTTGACGACCTCCAGAGGCCCGATAAGGTGATTCCCCCCGACCAGATTCCCCGCCTTGTGAGGGAGCTTTTCGAGAGAGGAACCTTCACCCAGGAGAACCTTCAGAGGGTGATGGTGGACTTGCCCCGGGAAGTCTACGGCCTCCCCTTGGACTGAACCGTTGGCCCCCTGGGATTTCTCAATATGTTTTTATATCATTTCACAATTAAATAGTGCCCGGACTAAGCTGACTCTTTTAGAGGCGATGACCATGCGAAAGAACGATACAAATTCTGGTAGTGGGTTTTATAGCGGCCTGATCTTCCTCACAACGGTGCTTCTGCTCTTCTCCTCTCTTCCGGCCGCGGCAGCTCCGGTTGAGATGATGGAGCCAAAAAGCCGCTCACTGGGTGCCTCCACGGGAGACCTTTTCGGCACTGTTATACGTGCCGACGGGGATCTGAACGGCGATGGGATCACCGACGTGGTCATTGGAGCCCCAGGTGCTGGGGGAGGTGATGGAAAGGTCTACATCTACATCTCCCCCTCGCAGGGGATTACTTCTTTCAGCCCCTCAAGCGCCAATTGTGTCATATCGGGAAACTCCTCCCAGAGTGGTTCCTTCGGCGCATCCATCTCCTTCCGTGAGGATATAAACGGTGACGGAAGGAAGGACTTGGTCATCGGGGCGCCCGGGGAGGACATGGTGTACATCTTCCTTGGCAGGCTTCTTTACACCTCCACATTAGGTGTCTCCGACGCCGATTTGGTATACTGCGGTCCAAACGGCTCAAAGTTCGGTGAGAGCGTGGATATATCAAAGGACTTCAATGGTGATGGCGACCCGGATGTGATAATAGGGGCACCCGACCTTCAGGTCTTCATATTCGGAGACCAGGGACCGGGGTATTACCCCGTGGGTGCTGCCCTCATATTCACAAACGCCTCCAACCACCTGAGCCTCTACAGTGGCGAGTCGGTAAGTTATACCATGGCTGACGTAAACTTGACCGGGGACAGCGGCAACGTGGACTTCGGGGAAGTCGTGGCGGGGGTGGGTGATATAAACGGTGATGGCCTCAACGACACCGCTGTGGGGGACCCCGGCTACTCCTCCGGGGCTGGTGGGGTCTTCATAATGTACGGCAGGAGTTTCTTTGACCAGGACAACTACACCGCCCCACAGCTCCTTCTTCTTAAAGGGAGGAGCTCCTCCCGCTTCGGGAGCTCCATCCTGCCCCTTGGGGATGTGGCAGACACACCCGAGGACGACCTCCTGGTGGGAGCGCCCAACGATTATAACCTCACAGGGGCCGCCTACATGTTCTTCGGGAGCACATCCTTCACCTCAGTCGACCTCTCCACGGGCTCGGCCTCCGTGACCTTCATGGGCAATGACACGGGGGACAAGTTCGGCACAGCGCTTGCCTTCACAGGGAACTTCACTGGTCAGGGCCTTGGGACAATATTCATCGGCGCCCCGGGGAGGACCGAGGGGGGAGTGAGCGGGAGGGGGGTTGTTTACGGTTTCTACGGTCCCTTCACCTCCTCTCAAGAGAGGGCCTCGGATGCGGATACATACTACTTGGGAGAGACATCCTCTCAGGCCTTGGGCTCCTCCCTTGGTGCATACGATAGACCAGGTGTGGACTGGGTCTTGGCTGGCTCTCCGTCCCACAGCTCTGGCACCGGTATAGTCATTGCACTTGAGAGAAACTACCTGCCCCGTGTTGGCGGGCTTTTCATCAACCCCCCAAACAAGGGGAACCGAGATACAGTATTCACCATTCAGGTAGTTTATCAGGACAGCGACGGCGACCCCCCTGAGTACGTGAGGCTCCACATATACTCAGACAGCTCCGGCACTGAGGAGCTTATTCCACCAATCAATATGGCTCGGAAGAACTCCACCTCACCGCACTATGAGGTTGGAGAGCTGTACGAGGTGAGGACCACTCTTCCCAACTCCATAACACCGGACAATGATCAGAAGAAGCTCTATCTTGCCGTGGAGGCCAAAGCTCAGAGAGGGTCCGTCACCCCGGTTTTCTCCCACCGGCCGCCCCTTCTCAAGATGGGCCCCTATGTGGACGCTCTACCTCCCGCCCCCGTGACCACACTTCAGGCATACACTGAACCCGCCACCTCCTGGGACGATGAGGGGAGAATAAAGCTTTACTTTGAATTCCCTGCAGAGAACGTCTTCAACGGAACGGAGGTGGGGAAGGTCAGTAGGCTCATTGTGAAGATGAGGCACAACGAGAACATAACGGAGGAGAACTGGGAGGATGAGAACACCACAACGGTCCTGGACCTCACCGGAGAGAGCATCCTTGACCCGGGAAGCATGAACTCGGAGGGCTATCTTCTAGGGCCGGAGCATGGACTTCTCCCGGGCGAACTCTATTATTTCGCCATAAAATCCTACGACGATGTGGGCAACGAGGCCCCCCTATCCAACATAGCCTCTGCTAAGGCGGGTAAGTACTGGGATACTGTGGCCCCTCAGCCGGTGACCATTCTCGATGCGAGGGATAGGCCCAACGACTTCGGAGGAGTAGCGGAGCTCGAATGGGAGCCTGTTGGTCCTGCGGACATACGTGATTTTAAGGAGTACAGGATATACGTGAGGTCAGAGTACTTCAACAACGTGGAGAACTACACGCCGGAACTTGTCATTGAAGACCCCTCCGAGACGACGGCGGAGACGGACAGCCCCTGCAGAACGGAAGGTTTTACTGGTTTGCGGTGATGGCGGTTGATGTTTTCGACAACTACAACCCTCATGTGACCCCAT
>NJDV01000067.1 GCA_002254765.1 Thermoplasmatales archaeon ex4484_36
GTTATATACGGCGGAGGGGTCAGGAAGGAGGGGGGGAAGTACACCTTTGAGGTGACTTATAGGGACCCACAGGGAAGGGCCCCGGAGGGCGTCTACGTTGTGATAGACGGGGAAGAGCACGAGATGGAGCTCGAAGGGGGGAACCTCTCAAGCGGGGCAACATACTCCCTCTCGATAGACCTGAAGGAGGGGGAGCACAGCTATTACTTCAGGGTCCTTGGGCCGGAAGGCGAGCCCCTGGAGGCCACTGACAGTACCCCCTACAGCGAGGAGACCCAGGGGAGCCTACAGGTTGAGGGGAAGAAAAGCGGGGCGCCCTATCTCCTTCTGGGAATAGCTGCCCTTGTGATAGCGGCCCTCATAGCCCTCCTGCTGCTTACGAGGTCCAAAGGCGAGGGAGTGGAGGAGTAAAAATCAGGTGATGTACCTCAGCGCCTCCCCCTTCACCTTTTTCTTTACCTCTTCCGCCTTCTTCTCGCTCCTTGTCAGAACGTCCACCAGGAAGTCAGCAAAGATGTGGGGGTTCCTCCTGTTCAGGGCCCTTATGGTGTCCCAGAGCACCTCCCTATCCTGAGGTATTATGTCCTTCAGCATAGTTTCAAGGCCCACAGCCACTATTGTAGCCACATACTCCTGAAGGTCGCTCTCCTCCTCCATAATGACGTCAAAGACCCTCTTGAACTGTATGAGCCTCTCGTAGCCCTCATCATCCAGCTCAAAACATATCTTCTTTGCCATAAGTTCTTCCCCCAGCGGAGATGGAAAAAACCCCCGGGGGGATATAACATTTTCTAAACCAGCAAAAAAATTGAATAAAAAAGCGCCCGAGGAGGCTCGGGCCGATGCTCCTTCACTCCTCCACCGTTATGGAGCCGGTTGGGCAGGAATCCACCGCCTCCTGAATGCAGGGGGCGTTGAGATCCGCTCCATCGATGACCTGGCTCTTTCCCTCATCGTCAGCTTCGAAGACCTCGGGGCAGAGAGAGATGCACACCCCGCATGCGATGCAGGTATCCTTATTCACTACGACCTTCTTCACCATGGCAATCACCTGCCCTTCTCTAAAGGGCAAAAGCAGAATGGCATAGCATTATATTAGCTTAATCATCCCTCCGTTTCCAAAAGAATATAACGGAAGTTTCCTTTAGGGTTTACTGACTCAAGGAGGGATTTTCGTGAAGGCTCCAAACATCGTAGTACCGCCGCCTGGCCCCAAGGCAAAGGAGTGGACGGAAACCTGTACATAGATTTCACCTCGGGGATTGGTGTGCTGAACACGGGCTTCAGCCACCCGGAGATAGTTAAGGCCGTGAAGGAGCAGGTAGAGAAACTGGTGCACTTCGCAGGGACGGATTTCTACTACAGGGTGCAGGTGGACCTTGCGGAGAAGCTCACACAGATCACGCCGGGGGATTACGAGAAGAAGGTCTTCTTCACAAACTCCGGGACAGAATCTGTGGAGGCCGCCATAAAGCTGACCCGCTGGAGTACCCAGAGGAAGAGGTTCATAGCCTTCCTGGGTGCCTTCCACGGAAGGACCATGGGCTCGCTTTCCCTCACAGCTTCAAAGACCGTTCACCGCGCCAGGTTCTTCCCCACAATGGAAGGTGTAACCCACATACCCTATGCTTACTGCTACCGCTGCCCCTACAGGCAGGAGTACCCCTCCTGTGGGATGTACTGCGCCAAGATCCTGGAGGAGCTCTACTTTGAGACAGCTGTTCCGCCGGAGGAGGTGGCGGCAATCTTCGTCGAGCCCGTCCAGGGCGAGGGGGGGTACATCGTCCCCCCCAAGGAGTTCATCCCGGAGCTGAAAAGAATAGCGGAGAGACACGGGATACTCCTGGTGGATGACGAGGTCCAGGCCGGCTTCGGAAGGACGGGCAAGTTCTTCGCCGTGGAGCATTACGGAGTCGTCCCCGACGTGATAACCACCGCCAAGGCCTTGGGCTCGGGCTACCCCATAGGGGCTATAATCTTCAGGAAGGAGCTTGACTTCGGAGTTCAGGGCGCCCACTCCAACACCTACGGCGGGAACCTGGTGGCATCAACGGCGGCTCTGAAGACCATTGAGGTTATCGAGAAGGAGAGGCTGGTGGAGCGCTCAAGGCGCCTGGGCGAGCTCATGCGAAAGAGGCTCATGGAGATGCAGGAGAAACACGAGCTAATTGGTGACGTCAGAGGGCTGGGCCTTATGCAGGCCACGGAGCTGGTGAAGGACCGGAGGACAAAGGAGTACGCCCCCAAGGAGCGGGAGATGGTGGTGGAGGAGGCCTTGAAAAGAGGGCTCATCCTCCTTCCAGCCGGAAGGTCTGCAATACGCTACATACCCCCGCTGGTCATAGAGGAGGAGCATTTAAACGCGGGCCTAGATGTGCTTGATGAGGCCTTCAGTGCGGTTGAGAAGAAGCTCTAGAGGCCTTCTTCGGACTCCTCCTCCGGGGGGAGCCCCGCCCCCCCTCCCCCCCGTCTTTTTCTCAAAACATAAAGCACCGAAAGAGCCGCTACCACCCCCACCGCCCCTCCAACAATATATAAACCCCTGCTCTCTCCACCCCCCTTCCTCGTCTCCCCCGGCAGGACCGTCACGTTGAAGATTATGTAGGAGTAGTTCTCCCCGTCGGTGACAGAGACCCTTATGGTGACCGTGCCGACGTCCTCTGGACCCGGAGTGAAGGTCAACCACCCCGTTTTCGGGTCCACTTTCACCCCGGGGGTGAGGGAGCGGAAGGTGAGCTCTGCTCCCTCCTCATCCCAGGCCTGTAGCTGGACTGTGATACTCTGACCCACCACCACCGTTCTTCCCCCCACGGGCTCCACCACCGGCGGGTCGTTCACCTCCCTGACCTCTATCACCAGCTCCATCTCTGAGACCCCACCCCTCGCGTCGGTTATGGTCACTGTGCAGGAGTGTATCCCAACATCCTTCTGGCGCGCCACACCCTCAACCGTTCCATTGGGGTGGACCTCAAAGAAGTCCCCTTCGCCCAAGAAGCTGAAGGAGTCACCGTCAACATCTGTGGCGTGCAGCTCGAAGGAGAAGGGCTCGTCCTCCACCACCTCCACCGTCACCCTGCTCTGCTGGGGTGTGGGTGGATCGTTCACCTCCCTGACGTGAACGGTGACTGGCTTCACCGCATAAGAGATGCCATCGGTCACGTTGATCAGAAGGCTGAACTCACCCCACCAGTTCTCCGGCGGAGCTATCTCAAGCTCTCTTCCCTCCAGGCGTACCATCTCCGGCCGGTCCGTGCTGAAGGAGAAGAGGAGGTCAACGGTGGAGTTATCAGGGTCGGAGACCCACTCAAGAAGGTCCACTGTGAGGGCGGTGTCCTCGTCCAGATAGAGGTCCCCGGGGGCGTCCGCCTCAAATTCCGGCGGATGGTTCACCTCCAGCCAGACGCTTGCGAGTTCACTCCCCCTTGAGGGCTGATAGTACCTCCTCTCCGGGTCCACCTCCAGCCAGTATTCCCCGCTCTGGGGAGGAGAGAACTCCGTGGTGATATATTCGATCTGCATGGGCTGAATCTCCCCCTCAAAGACGCCCTCCAGAACTGCGATGCCCCCCTGGCGGGGGTTCCCGAGGTAGAGGATGTAGGAGACGTCTCCGGCAGTGTAGTTGCCGGAGTTCTTAAGCTGCCACATCAAGCGCACATCCGCCCCCTGGGGGACCACCGTGGAGGGGTGGGCGCTGTAGAAGGAGAGCACGAGAACGGGGTGGGATAGGTAGCAGGAGATCTCCGCCACGTTGTTGGACTCCGTGACCTCCTCCCCCAACATGCTTGCCTCCGCCCTGAGGTGCACTGGCCCTCCCTCCAGAGAGAGGTTCTCCCTCAGAGGTCTCTCCCAGACCTCCCCGGGGTCCAGATCCCCCAATTCAACGGTCATTAGCGCCTTGAAGAAGCCTCCCACCTCCCTCTTCAGGGTAACCTCCACCCCCTCCGCTTTGACCCCACCGATGTTGGAGACTCTTAAAGTGACGTCGTCCCTTGAAGCCTCAAATCTAACAGCCACATCTGCCCTCTTCCCCCCCACAGGGAGGGTCCCATTGGAGGGGTAGACCCTGCCCCCGCAGAGGGTGTAGTTGAGCACCCACCCCTCGGTGAGGTTGAGCGTCACGTTCGCATAACCACCGGAGCCCGTTGTGAAGACCCTGTAGTACTCATCGTTATACAGAACCACCCTCACCCCTTCAATGCCGCTTCCGGTGGCGTCAGTGACGCGGAAGGAGTAGAGGCCTTCGCCAGCGTAGAGGGGCGGGGCCCTCAAGCTGGCGAAGAGTGGTATATCCCTCCAGATCTCCACCTCCGGGTCGCCCAGAAGCACGTAGCCGTAGAGGTTCACGAGTATGAGCTGGGTGGGGTGACCTACCATCTTCTCCCTCACGTACCTCTCCTTCAAGGTGTAGAGCGCCTCCCCCGGGCGTGGAGTCTCGTAGAGGATGATCCTCATGAACTGCTCGTCAAGCCACCAGTTTCCGAAGGAGTCTGTCTGGGTTTCCAGCCTTGCAGATGTTCCCGTTGAGGATATGAGGGCAAGGAGCCCTCCCTGGGATGTGGTGACCAGCCTCTCAAGGTTCGTGTCATCTGTCTCCCAAAACTTGGCGGAATCGCAGGTGGATGCGTACATCAGGGGGAGCATGTCCCCGTTCAGAAGGGTGTTGTAGTCGAAGTAGCCGAAGGGCTCATTCCAGATGAATCTCAGGCCGGTGGGGTCTCCGTAGTCGTTCAGAGCGTTGCCGTTGTAGCGGGCCTGTCCGATGAAGTTCACTATGGTGGCCCCGCTGTTGAATTGCTGGAGCATGTTCTGCCGATTGAGCTGGTCCACCTTCATACGTGAGGAGCCTGCTCACCATTGTGCGCACCTCCCCGGGAGTGTTCACTGGAAAGCGCCCCACGCAGAGGTCAAAATCAAAATCGCCCTCCACATCGCCCGTTGAGAAGTTGTACTCGCCGTACCTGCCGTCGCCGTCAGTGTCCCAGTCGGAGTCGAGCCCCGCCCAGTAGATGTCGGAATAGTAGAAGTCGTCGTATGGATAGCCAGCGGTGGCCGCCCAGGTATACAGCTTCCTGGGCGGTATCACCTCGGAGTCCCCCACAAGAAGGAGGTACTTAAGGGAGGGGGAGTCTCTTCTCACCCTCTGCAGAGCCCTGTGGAGCTTCTCTCCAGAGTCCCTCCCCTCTGTCAGGTTATCCACCTCCTCCAGAGTGAGGTAGTAAGCCGGAACCCCCTTAAGCCACTTCCACTTCAGGAGCTTTAAGGTCTCTACCATAAAGGACTCCGGGCCAACAGCGAGATAGACGGGCCCTACTTCCGGCATCCCTGCAGGGCAGGAGAGGTTATATCCTCCGGAAGTCCTTACAGCAATGCTCCCGTCACCCCTCACCGCCCCTACACCACCCCCCCTCCCCTCCGCATCCAACTCAAGGTTTTTGGCAGTCCCACCGGTGACTGCCATCTCCCCGGGGAGGAGAAGTGCTATAAGGAGGGCACAGAAGAACACTCTGCCGGAGGGCATGGTGTTTAAAAAGAGGGGTGGGGAGAAAAACCTTTTGGTCATCTGTGAGTATAAAGGGGTGAAAAGGCCTCTCTGGATACCCCATTTTCAGAAAAGCATAAATAAAGAATCTTCTATAGTTCCCTTCGGCGAGCACGATGTCAAGGATATTCCTGGGGGAGAGCCGTATCATGAGGATTTTTATGGCCACATACTATGTCAGGGACGTCTGCAGGGAGCAGGGGATAAGTTTGGATGGTGATGAATACCTCCTTGACATCTTTGAGGACTGATTCAGAGCTTCTCCGCTATGGCCTTTGCCATATCCAGCGTTGAGGCGTCCCCACCCATATCATACGTTCTTACCCTGCCCTCCCGAATCACCTCAGCCACAGCGCTCTCTATCCGGCCGGCCATCTCCTTCTCCCCGAGGTAATCGAGCATGAGCTTGGACGCCAAGATGGTGGCTACAGGATTCACCTTATAGAGACCGGCGTACTTGGGTGCGGAACCGTGGGTGGGCTCAAACACACCGTAGTCATCTCCCATGTTAGCCGCTGAAGCGAAGCCTAGGCCTCCCACCAGTTGAGCAGCCAGGTCAGATATCACATCCCCGAAGAGGTTGGAGGTGACCAGAACCTCATACCTCTCGGGGTTCTTTACCAGCCACATCGCCATAGCGTCAATGTTAGCCTCCTCAAGCTCAATATCAGAGAACTCCCTCCGGTGGATCTCTCTGGCTATCCTCACCATCAAACCGGAGGTCTCCCTCAGCACGTTCGGCTTCTCAACTACAGTGACCTTCTTCCTTCCCATCTCCCTTGCATAGCTGAAAGCCTTCCTTATGATCCTCTCAGCGCCCCTTCGAGTGATTATCCTTAATGTAATGGCCATATCCTCCGAGGGAATCTCTTTGAACGCCTCCATCTTGGGGTGGAGTCTTTCTAGAGTCTCCCTCAGCTCCCCTGGAACAGGGTGGAACTCCACGCCAGAGTACAGTCCCTCAGTATTCTCCCTGAAGACAACCACATCTATGTCGTCGCGGTAGTTCAGAGGGTTTCCGGGGAAGGCTCTGCAGGGTCTCATGTTGGCGTAGAGCTGGAAGAGCTGTCTTATGGCCACGATGGGGCTGTAGTAGACGTAGCCCTTACCCTGAAGCTCAGGGGAGAGCTCTTTGGCCGCCTCGTCCTTCGGCTTTGAGGTGATGGCCCCAAAGAGGCATGCGTCGGTCTCTTTCAGGAGCTTTATGGTCCTCTCCGGAAGGGGATTTCCCTCCTTTTTCCAGAACTCCCACCCCACATCCCCATACCTGTAATCAGCCTTAAATCCCACTTCGTCCAGGACCATCATGGCAGCCTCTATTACCTCCTTCCCTACACCGTCCCCCGGCAGAACCGCTATTTTATACCTTGTCATGGTAGCACCGGCCCTGATATTTCCGCCATATTAAAAAAGATTTTCAGGATTGAGAGAGGGTTGGGGATTAATATAAAATACACCTTGGGTTTAGGTGGGGTCAGTGAGAACAATGTGTTTGGCCATACCGGGGAAGGTTGTGGAGCTGAAAGAGGAAGGAAAGGGAATCGTGGACTACGGCGGGGTGAGGAGGGAGGCAGACCTCTCCTTTGTCAACGCCCGGGTGGGAGACTGGGTGATAGTCCACGCTGGGTTTGCTATTGAGATTCTGAGCGAAGAGGAGGCTAAGAAGACCCTCAAGGCTTTCGAGATGGTCCTGGAGGGGTATGAGGAATCCCTCAAGGAAGAGGTGGGATAGATTGCACGAGCTCTCCGTGGCCGGGGGGATATTCCAGGCGGTCCTAGACGCACTGAAAAGCATGGAGGGAGTGCGGGGCCTCAAAACCGTCAGGGTTGAGGTGGGTGAGCTTACCTTCCTGAACCCTCAGCAGCTCAAGTTCGCGTGGGAGGTTCTGAGCGAGCAGAACGAGCTCACCCGGGGTTCGGTCATGGAGATAGAGAGAATCTCCCCGAGAGGCCAATGCGAGAGATGCGGTTGGGAGGGCTCTCTTCGGACAGAGGAGGACCCCACATACCATTTCATCACACCCATATTCTCCTGTCCCTCCTGTGGGGGGGATATAACAATAGTACGCGGGCTTGAGACAAAGGTGAAGAACATCGTCGTGGATATTGAGGAGGAAGAGGATGCAGAGTGAGAGAGGCAGTGCCCAGGCCTTCCGCTTCAGAGACAGGGAGCTCTCGGAGAGGATTTTAGAGAGAATAAAATCTTTGGGGGTGAAGATAAAGGTGATGCACGTCTGCGGCACCCACCAGGACACCCTGGTAAGGTTTGGCCTGGAGCCACTTCTTGAGGGGGTGGGCGTGGAGGTGAGGCAGGGGCCCGGCTGCCCGGTCTGTGTAACCACAACAGGGGAGATAGAGGAGGCGCTTGCCCTTGCCCGCGCCGGGAAAGGAGTTCTCACATTCGGGGATATGATGAAGGTCCCCGGGGCCACTGGCTCACTCAGGGATGCGAAAGCGGAGGGGGCGGACGTGAGGGTGGTCTACTCCTCCCTAGACGCTTTACGGATTGCGAAAGAGGAGCCAGCGAAGGAGTTCGTCTATTTGGGGATCGGTTTTGAAACCACCGCGCCCTCAACCGCAGCACTGGTCCTGAGGGAGACCCCTCCAAACCTTAAAATCCTCTCCTTCCACAGGCTCGTTCCTCCGGCGCTTGAAGCTATCCTGGAGATGGGTGAGATAAAGCTTGAAGGCTTCATAGAACCGGGGCACGTATCTGTCATTATCGGTGAGAAGGCCTACGAGTTCATAACCGAGAGGTACGGAATGCCGCAGGTCATAGCAGGCTTCGAGCCCCTGGACCTCCTTATGGCATCCTATATGCTGGCAAAGATGAAAAAGGAGGGCAAGCCCGCTCTCGTAAACGAGTATCGAAGAGCAGTGAGGAGGGAGGGAAATCAACGGGCCCTGAAGGCTATAGAAGATGCCTTCACGCCCGTTAAGAAGGAGTGGCGTGGCTTTCCTTCAATACCTAGCTCTGCGCTTGAGATCAGAGAGGAGTTCTCCGAGAAGAATGCCAGGGTGGTATATGAGGATCTCCTGAAAGAGGTTACTCTACCGGTACGGAAGGGTTTTCAGGGGAAACAAGTAGCCCCTGCGGTACTTTCGCTCTCCCCACTCCCTCCATAAAGTTAAATAACACCCTTGGAGTTCCTTTTCATGTCGGCGTGACCGTTGGCGCCGGCAGAAAAAAGACACAACGGAGGTAGATAGAATGGCTGAAAACGAATTGATGGGTTTTGCTCGGCTGAGCAAAAATGGTGGGGCTGTGAAACTGAACATTTCTGCTGAGGCCTTCTCCAAGGCACAGCGGTATCAGTCCAGGGATGGAAAGGAGTTCGTCTCCATGATCATCAACCTGGACAGACTCTCCCAGCTTATAAGCGGAGAGAAGGAAGTTGTCGCTGTGGTGCAGATCCACCAGTGACATTTTTACAAAAGGCGGCCGGTGGGGTGCATCCCATCCCCTTACAATAATGAGTGCGGCTGCCGGGATTCGAACCCGGGTTAGAGGCTTGGGAAGCCCCTGTCCTACCGCTGGACTACAGCCGCACGGGCGGTGAAAAATGAAATGGAGGAGGTATATAAATTTGGTGGGGCAGATGGACAAAGATCATAACCCCTGTGTTTGATACACTTTCGTTTCTAAGGAGGCAGTGCATGATTGATGTTGCAGCCCCCGGGGGAGGCTTAATCCTGGATGTTTGGTACGAGAGGGCCGTTGAGATCCTCAAAAGCTCCTGGTGGTTCTTCCTGCTTTTCATACTACTCACAGTGGCTTTTTCATTCCTCTACGGT
>NJDV01000068.1 GCA_002254765.1 Thermoplasmatales archaeon ex4484_36
GCTACAAAGACCGGGACAGAGGAGACGATGACGGCGGCGGAGGAGGCAGGAATGTAGTCTAAACTTAGGTGGTAGAGGAGGAAGGTCCCTGTGATGCCAAGGAGCCCCAAGGTGGCGAGCTTGAAGGCCCTCTCCCTAACCCGACCCCCGAGCAAACCATCCCTTCTGAGGGCCTTCCAGAAGAGGGGCAGGAGGAGAATGCTTGAGAGGCCAAAAGGTACCCCTCAATGGTCTCTTTCCCACCTCTTAGAAGCATGGGGCTCCCATATTTATCTGAAATATTACCTTTTGGGTGGGAGGCCCCCGGGAACATAAGAAAAAGTTTAAATGATGAGGGGGTTTTTAGGTTAGATACCAAGGTCACTTTTCCGCTTTTTAAAGCACAGGAGGAATGGTTGTGGCACACAAATCCCTCATCAAGGACGTAGCTAGGAAGGTAATGGAAGATATGGAGAAGAAAAAGGAGGAGTTCGAGCCGGTGGAGACCCCCCTGTACACCCCCACCCCAGAGGACGAGGAACTCATAAAGATCCTACAGGGGCTCAAGACCAACATAAAGATTGTTGGATGTGGGGGGGCAGGCTCAAACACAATAAACCGCCTGGTGGAGGAGGGCGTCTACGGCGCGGACCTCTACGCCATAAACACTGACGCCCAGCACCTGCTCACAATAAACGCCCCTCATAAGATTCTCATCGGTCGCAGGACCACCCGCGGTCTGGGCGCTGGAGCTAACCCCCGGATAGGCAGGGATGCGGCGGAGGAAAACCGCGAGGAGATCACCCAGGCCCTGGCAGGGGCCGACATGGTCTTCGTAACAGCGGGTATGGGGGGTGGGACGGGGACCGGTGCAGCACCGGTAATAGCGGAGATTGCCAAACAGCAGGGGGCCCTTGTCATCGCTATAGTCACAAAGCCCTTCTCCGCGGAGGGGCTTGCTAGGATGGAAAACGCTGAGTGGGGAATTCAGGAGCTTGAGCAGTTCGCCGATACGGTCATAGTCATTCCCAATGACAAGCTCCTTGAGATTGTACCCCGCCTGCCGCTGAACGCCGCCTTCAAGGTGGCGGATGAGATTCTCATGAGGGCTATCAAAGGTATCGTTGAGATGATCACCAAGGTTGGACTTGTAAACCTGGACTTTGCCGACCTGAAGTCCATCATGAAGGGTGGGGGAGTGGCTATGATAGGCATCGGGGAGTCGGACGAGGGCTCCGACAAGGCCCAGAGGGCGGTGGAAGAGGCTCTGCGCTCGCCCCTTTTGGAATACGACATATCCACCGCCACAGGGGCGCTGGTGTGCGTGACAGGCGGCGAAAGCATGACCGTGGCGGAGGCCGAGGCGGTGGCGGAATATGTCCACAGCAAGATACAGAAAAACGCCTCCATCATCTGGGGCGCTTACATCGAGCCGGAGCTGGGAGACACAATAAGGGTGATGATCGTTGTTGTAGGGGTCTCCTCCAAGCTCATCTCCGGCAGGTCCAAGGCCCGCATGAGACCTGGCACCATGGAGGGACGCTTGGGCATAGACTTTATACGCTGAAGGCGGGGGAGAGATGAAACTCTGTCCCCACTGCGGGGCGGCAAACGACGATAAGGTTCTCTACTGCGTGGAGTGCATGAAGCCACTGCCCTCCCCAGTGACACTTGATTATTTAAGAAGAGAAGGTATGGCAGCATTGAACAGTGGGGACATAAGAAGGGCTGAGGAGAAGTTTTCCCGCCTCATATCATTGAACCCCGGGGACCGAGAGGCAGGGGCCCTCGCAGGTGTCTTGAGGATCAAACTCGGTCTCATAAGGGAAGGGTGGTCGCTACTTGAGGATCTGAACCTTGCGGAGAGCTCCGGCAGATGCCCCTCCTGCAGGGGAACGGGGCGCTGCCCCACCTGCGAGGGGGAGGAGATCTGCATCATGTGCAGGGGGACCCGCAGGTGCGCTTTCTGCGGGGGACGGGGCCTCTGCCCCTCCTGCGGCGGCAGCGGTGGGAGCTGTGCCGTATGCGGCGGTATTGGGGTGAGAAGGCTCCTTGAGGGCTAGCCCTCCCACTCACCGTAGAACACCATGTTCTCGGGGCTTGAGGAGTACCTCTCCCCCTCGTCCTCCGGATACCCATCTTCTCATCCTTGAAATGGAGAGTCCAGTGGGTGCCAAGGCCCTCCTCCTGCGCTGCCAACGTAAGGAGTGTTAAAGCTGAAGAGGAGTCCAGCAGGAAGGAGTTCGTATATCCCCCCATGAAGGGCTCCGCCTCATCTGGGAGCGCAGCAGCCACAACTATTATGGGGGCCTCGGCGAAGAACATCCTCTTCCCGCACGCCTCGGCCAGCTTCTTCTTCAGGACCTCGTCTCTGACCACAATGAACCGGAGCGGCAGGCTCCCTCCCGGGGCGGGAGCCCTACGGGCCATTTTGAAGATCCTGCGGAGGCTCTCCTCTTTAATGGGGCGTCCACTGAACCTGCTGTATCTCCTAACCCTACCAAGAATCTCTTCCAGCTCCATAACCATCACTGCACCACACCTAAGCTATCCTCAAAAAGAATCGCCCTCAAGTCTCCTTTGGTTCCGCGTTGCGGCTTCATGGGCTTACCTCAATTGAAATCATCCTTTAAAATATTTGCTATCCTCTCCCTCATTTCAGCTTCCTGATGTACTCCATCCATCTCTTCAGGTCCTCCACGTCCTCCTCTTCAGCCTCCTCGTACACCTCACCTTCCAGAAGGGCCGTCACCTCCTGGGCGGCCCTAAGAGGCCCCAATGCCTCTCTGAACGCCTCTTCAAGCCCTTCCTCGTCCTCTGCCGCTTCTATCCTCTTAACAGCCCTCTCTTCCATCTCCTTCAGAAGCTTGAGAAGCTTCACTGCCCTCCCCCTCCAGCCCTCCGCGCCTTCCAGGGCCTCCCTCCTAAGGCTGGCTATCTCTTCCCTCAGGCGTATCTCCCTCCCACGGTGGACCACCTTGGAGGGGATGAGAATTCCCAGTGTCACAAAGGGGTCTTCAAGCCTCTTGAGATAGATCTCACGTTTAAGGTCTAGGTCTTTCATTGTTCCATCCATAGGTGGGATGGAATTTAAACTTAAAGCGCTCATGTTTATATTGGGGGTCTATTATCCCCCGGGGAAGGTGAGTGCATGAAGGATGCAGAGGACCTGAGAAGGACCCTCAGAAGGATAGACGGGAGGGGGTATAAGGCCTACAGAGATATTGAGGGTGAGTACGATATGGGGTGGTTCACCCTGAGGGTTGACCACGTCCAGAGCGACCCCTTTGCCCCCCCGAGCAGGATGAGGGCCTCCATAGCGATCGCCCAGGCGGGCTATCCCCTAGAGCTCTACTCAGGAAGGAGCAGGGAGGTGGCCTTCAGGGACTTCCTCACAAGGTGCTTCTATGCGGCCTCAAGGGAACAGGTGGGCGGGAGGAGGAGAGGTGCCATCTCTATTGAGAGGCCCGGACAGGAGATCCTGGAGAGGTCTACAGTTGTCTTCCGTAGTGGCATGGTGGAGGTCAGGTTCAAGGTGGCTCTTCCCGCGGCGGGGAGGAGGATACTGGGCAGAGAGGCGGAGAAGATCCTCCTCGGCGACCTCCCTCTGGTTGTTGAGAACTCCCTCCTCTACAGGAACATGGACGGAGAGGCCGCCCTTCAACACGTCACAACCTCCGAGGACGCAGACCACATAAGAGAGCGCCTGAGGGAGGTGGGCCTGGTTTCCTTCGTAGCAGACGGTTCGGTGCTGCCCCGCAGAAGCGGCGTGGACCCGAGACCCATGGATAGGGGAAGAGCGGTGCCCTTCCGCTCCCCACCCTCCATGAGGGTGGAGCTGGACACACCAAATCACGGCACCCTCACCGGGATGGGGATCGGGGAGGGGGTGACCCTCATTGTGGGAGGTGGCTATCACGGCAAGTCCACCCTCTTATCTGCTATCCAGAACGGTGTTTACAACCACATCCCCGGGGATGGAAGGGAGTTCGTTGTGTCTTTGGAGAGTGCGGTTAAGATAAGGGCGGAGGACGGAAGGAGGGTGGAGAAGGTTGACATCTCCCCCTTCATCTCCGAACTCCCCGGGGGGGTGGATACTCCAACATTATGGAGGCCCTTGAGGCAGGGGCAACGCTTCTGCTAATGGATGAGGACACATCCGCCACAAACTTCCTCATAAGGGACAGAAGGATGCAGGAGCTTGTCCCCAAGGAGATTGAGCCAATAACCCCCTTTATAGACAAGGTGAGACAACTCTACCGGGAGAGGGGGGTTTCAACCATACTCGTTCTGGGTGGCTCGGGCGACTATCTGGACGTGGCGGACAGGGTAATATGTATGGTTGAGTTCCTCCCTCAGGACCTAACTGAGAGGGCTCGGGAGGTTGCGGAGAGGTATCCCAGCGGGAGGAGGTTTGAGGGGGGTGAGACCTTCGGGGAGGTTTCGGAGAGAATACCGCTTAAGGAGAGCTTTGATCCCTCCCGGGGGAGGAAGGCGGTGAAGATAAAGGCGAAAGGGGAGGACACCATTCTCTTCGGCAGGGAGGAGATAGACTTAAGCTCTGTGGAGCAGATCGTTGACACCGCCCAGACAAGAGCTATTGGAGATGCCATATACTATTCCACCAGGTATATGGACGGGAGGAGGAGCTTGAGGGAGGTTGTGGAGAGGGTAGTTGATGACGTGAGAAGAGAGGGACTGGACGTTATCGGACCCTTCGTGAGCGGTGCCTACGCCGCCTTCAGGGGCGTTGACCTTGCAGCCGCTATAAACAGGCTGAGGACGCTGAAAGTAGAGCAGAGGAGAGATCGCCTCTAAAGAGAGGAGAGGAACTCCTCCGCCTCCTCTAGGGCTTCCTTGTACATTCTGGCGAACTTCTCCGACCCCCTTCTGTAGACTTCTTCACCCCCCACATAGACCCTCTCCACGGCGTCCCCCGCAACAGAGTAAACGATGTTGGAGATGAGATTGTCCCTTCGGAGTGGAAGCATCCCCCGGGTCACGTCAAGAACTGTGATGTCAGCGAGGTAGCCCTTCTCAATCCTCCCTGCCTTTATCCCCACAACCTCCGCCCCACCCCTCGTGGCCACATCCAATGCATCCTGGGCCGTGACAATAGAAGAGTTCCAGTACTGGTGCTTCTGGATGAGCGCCATCATCCTCATCTCCCTGAAGAGGTCCTGGGTGTTGTTTGACGCTGCGGAGTCCGTCCCGAGGCCAACCGTTATCCCCTGGGTAGGGGAAGAAGCCGCCGGTCCCCAGCTTCATATTGGACGACGGACAGTGGACCGCCTTGGCCCCCCTCTCCGCCATAATGTTTATCTCCCACCGGGCAACCCAGCCCAGGTGCACCAGAACGCTCCTCTCCCACACCGCACCCAGAGAGTCAAGATACTCAACTGGGAGTTTACCTGTCTTCTTCCTGCATTCGTATATCTCCTCCCTTGTCTCAGAAGCGTGAATGTGGAGGGGTACCTTCAGCCTCTTTGAGAGCTCAGCAGCCCTCCTTATGGCATCCTCGTCGTTGGTGTAAACGGAGTGGAGGTTGACAACAGGAAGAACATAGGGGTTCCCTCTATAGTTGCGATGGAACCTCTCCGTGGCTTTGAGCCTCTCCTCCGCCGGTGCAAAAACGGATATCAGGGGAGGAGCCGTGGCAACCCTCACACCCACCTCCAGAGCTGCTTTCGCCACCTCCTCCGCCTCGTACATGTCCAGCGTTGTGGCTATCCCGTGGGAGAGGGACTCTAGAAGGGCGAGCTTCGCCCCGGCCCGGGCCACCCTCCCAGTCAGCCTCCCCTCCTTCGCCCACATCCTCTGGAGCCACTCCTTTAAAGGTCTGTCGTCCTCATATCCGCGGAAGAGCACCATTGGGGTGTGATTGTGGGCGTTTATAAAGGCTGGAAGGGCTATCTTTCCAGAGAGGTCAACAACCTCCTCCCCCCTCCCCGGGCTGAGCTCTCTTCCTATCTCCCTAATAAGCCCCTCCTCCATTCTTATGTCAGTCCATTCCATAATCCTCCTTTCATCGTCCTGCGTTATGATGTACCTTATGTTCTTGAGAATCATAAAACCCTCACCTCGCGTATCTGAAGCCTGTAGGAGGCCGGGCCCAGTTCCTCAACCTCCCCCTCAACCTGGAGCCTCTTCCTAAACAGCGGTGCGGAGAGAATGAGGGTCTCGGCTTCACCGCCCTCAAAAGATGGGTTGAAACCGAACCTCCTGGAGAGGGATATTATCCTCTCCACCTCCGCCGCTCCGATCTCGGCACCTAGGAGGTCTGGAGAGAGGCCCTCAGCAGACACCGTCAGCAGAGTGAAGGTGAAACCTGAGGCGGCGAGGTGCCTCATGTACTCCTCCTGATTCTTCCTCCACAGTGGAGAGAAAAGTACAAGCCCCTCGGAGTAGGCGGCCTGGTTGTAGTTTATCCTCTGGTAATCCGACAGAAGCGCACCGGTGTAAACACCGTAGTAGCCCTCCTCCTTAAGCCTCCTGAACTCCTCCCTAAGCGTTTTGAGCTCCTCACTCCCCGTTTCAACCACCTTGACAGGTATCCCGGTTAGCTCCTCAAAGGACCTGTGTGCCTCCTCCCCCGGGACGTGAAAGAGCCAGGATGCCGGATTAGACGGTTTAAGGACCAGAAGCTCTCCCACATCAAATCCATTTGTGAGGGCACAGTGGAGGGCGTAGGCAGAATCCTTACCCCCCGAGAAGAGAACGGCTACTCGCATGATGGGGGGATGTCCTACCATTTATTTGAATGTGACCTCAGCCTCCACTTAACCACCTGGATGGGGGAGAATGACAAGGTTTATACACCATGTAGCAATTAAAACACCCCATGAGAGCTACCCTTCGGGACCACCCCGGGGAGCTTGAAAAGCTGAGAAGAATAGACAACCCAGACCTTCACCGGTTTGTAAGCTGGGCGGTGGATCTTCTCTCCCCGGAGAGGGTTTTCGTTGCCACCGATTCAGAGGAGGATGTTGAATACATAAGAAAAAGGGCCCTTGAGAGTGGGGAGGAGAAGCCACTTGCCACCCCGGGGCACACCGTGCACTTTGACGGCTACTACGACCAGGCTAGGGATAAGGAGAGGACGGCCATACTCGTGGATGAAGGGGAGGATCTGGGTCCCTATATTAGGACGAAGGAGCGAAGGGAGGCCGTAGAAGAGATTGTGGAGCTGATGCGGGGGGCCTCAAGGGGAAAGGAGCTCTATATATGCTTCTTCGTTCTGGGCCCCCCCAGGTCCGTATTCACCATACCCGCCCTTCAGATAACCGACTCCTCCTACGTAGCCCACAGCGACTTTATACTATACAGGAGGGGGTACGAGGAGTTTGTTCGGCAGGGCCCGAGGGCAAGGTTCATGAAGTTCCTCCACTCCGCTGGGGAATTGGACGAGAGAAAGACCTCTAGAAACATCGATAAGAGGAGAATATACATAGACCTGAAGGAGGAATGCGTCTACTCCGTTAATACCCAGTACGGCGGGAACACCATAGGGCTCAAAAAGCTAGCCTTCCGCCTCACTATAAAAAGGGCAGTGGATGAGGGATGGCTCTCGGAGCACATGGCCCTCTTCAGGGTGGGGAAAATGGATGGGGTCTACCTCACCGGGGCCTACCCATCCATGTGTGGGAAGACCTCCACCGCCATGAATCCCTTCGAGAGCGTAGTCGGAGACGACCTCTCTTTTATAAGGAATGTAGACGGTGTGGCCAGGGCGGTGAATGTGGAGAAGGGGGTCTTCGGGATCATACAAGGTGTGAACCAGGATGACGACCCTCTCATCTGGGAAGTCCTCCACGACCCCGTTGAGATCATATTCTCCAACGTCCTCATAAGCGGCGGCAGACCCTACTGGAGCGGCATGGGAACAGAGATACCCGATGAGGGAGAAAACCACTCAGGGAAGTGGTGGAGGGGGAAGAAGGATGAGGCAGGAGTAGAGATACCCCCCTCTCATAAGAACGCCCGCTTCACCGTGGACCTCATCCACTTCAGAAACCTTGACCGGCAGGGGCTTGAGAGCAGGGAGGGGGTGGAGGTTGGCGGTTTCGTCTTCGGCGGCAGGGATAAGGACACATGGCCGCCGGTGAGAGAATCTCTCTCGTGGGAGCACGGGGTCATAACCATGGGGGCATCCCTAGAATCTGAGACCACCGCCGCCACTCTGGGCAAGGAAGGGGTGAGGCAGTTCAACCCCATGGCTATCCTTGATTTCCTAAGCGTCCCCTTAGGTGAGTATCTGAGGAACTACCTTCGCTTCGGAAGAGAGCTGAAGAGGCCGCCTAAGATCTTCGCTGTGAACTACTTCCTTAAAGACAGCGAAGGGAGATGGCTCAATCAGAAGCTGGACAAGGTGGTATGGCTCCGCTGGATGGCAGCCAGGGTTAAGGACCTGGTGGATGCCGTGAAAACCCCCATCGGATACCTGCCGCTCCACAAAGACCTCAGGGAGATCTTCATGGAGTTTCTGGGCAAGAAGTACAGCAGGGAGGATTATTGCGTACAGTTCACCATAAGGGTCCCCGAGCTCCTTCAGAAGATCGAGAGAATTGAGAGGATATACAGCTCTCTTCCGAACATCCCCGGGGAGCTCTTCAGGGAGCTCGAGGAGGAGAGGGGGAGGCTTGAAGAAGCTAGGGAGAGGTGGGGGGATTACATATCACCTTTCAACTTCTGCTAACCGGGGTCCTGTCGAGATAAAATTATTCCTCCCTCCCGCCTCCCCCCCTCCACCGTATAAACAACAGAAATAGAACAATTGAAACCAGAAGCACTCCTGTTCCAATCAATATCAACTTGCTGCCCCCTCCACCTCCATTCAAACGCTCCCCATCCCCCTCAACCCTTTCAACGACAATTATGTGAAAACTTTCACTTGAACTCCTCCCACTTCTGTCCGTCACACTCAGCGTGACGTTATATACCCCCGGCATATGAAATGTGTAGACCACCAAAGAACCGTAAAGATTCACCTCTTCCCCACCGTAAACGAAATGCCACGTGTAATTCACTACCCTACCGCCCAACTCCTGCTCCCGTTCAGAATAACCCTCTCACCCACATATACACTCAGATCCCCCGGCACTACCGCCACCGGCGGATACACATCCTCAACTATCACCCAGATAGTGGTGGCAGCACTGTTTCCACTGTAATCGGTGACCGTGAGCCTCACTGTGTAGTTCCCAGGTATGTAAAAGACAAACTCCACCTCACTACCATTAAGTTCTATCTCCCTTGCTGTTCCAGTTGCCATCAACATCTACCACCGAAAGAACGTAGTGCATATAGGTCGCTGATATGGGAACATCAAAAGTGCAGGTCCATTCCTCCCCTACCAATACCATCGAGATGTTCTCCGTGAGCTCACCAAACTCTACCCTGAAAAAGACCCCTCCCACACCTAGATTGTCCTCCACAACCGCTGAAACATTCACCTCTCCTCCTGTGATAATCTCATCCTCTATCCTCACACTCATTATCTCCGCCGGAGTGGTGTCAATCACGTGGAATTCCACCTCAGTGCTGTTCACGTTACCTGCCTCATCTTCCAATGTGAGGTTTATTGTATAATTACCTGCATCCTCAAATCTGAAC
>NJDV01000003.1 GCA_002254765.1 Thermoplasmatales archaeon ex4484_36
ACTGAGCGACGGTTGGCACAACATCACGCTCACAGCATACTACTCGGAGTGGCTTCTTGCATCCACATCCTCCATGATACTTGTAGACAACACCCCTCCGGAGATAGGCCCGCCGCTCACGGCAGTTGTGGGGCAGGGGGAGGTGTGCGAGATAGGCTCCTATGTAGAGGATGAGTGGGGGATTGAGGAGGTCTTCCTGGAGGTGGATGGGGAGCATCTGCCAATTGCACCGCATGACGGGGTCTGTACGGTGAGGTGGTCCACCACTGAGGTGGGACTTCACCCCTACAGGGTGGTGGCCGTTGATGTGGCGGGAAACGTGGCGGAGAGGATCGGGTGGGTGAACGTGACCGATACGACCCCCCCGAGGATTCATCTGAGCTACAGAAACATCATCCAGGGGGAAGTTTGGGTACTCACAGCCCATGTTGAGGATGAGACGGGGGTGGAGAGGGTATGGGTGAGTATTGGCGGAGAGGAATACAACCTGACAGGAGGCCCCCTCTACACCTTCTCTAAGCTTTTCACGCACCCGGGGGTATTTAGCTTTGAGGTCAGCGCTCGGGACCCGGAGGGAAACATTGCCAGAGAGGAGGGGGTCTTCCTGGTTGTGGATGTAACACCACCCTCCTTCTCCCTTCCAGAGAGGATAGAGATCGTGGAGGACACCGAGGAGATACTGAACCTCACTGTGGTTGAGGATTCCGAGGTGACAGAGGTTAGGGCCACCCTTGAAGGAATGCCCGTACAGGTGGAGGTTGGGGAGGTGATCCGGCTACACTTTATGATAGAGAGGCCGGGAGAGTATACCCTTCAGGTTTGGGTGAGCGACAGCTGGGGCAATACCGGTACAGGGTGGGCGAAGGTCACAGTAAGGGACGTGACCCCTCCCGAGGCCATGATAGAGGGACCGGAGGAGGTGGAGTACCTCTCCTGTGCCCTTTACAGGGCTAAGGGGAGAGATGATGGGGGAATAGAGTCCTATTTTTGGAAGGTCAGTGGGCCTGGAGGGGAGTTAGAGGCGGAGGGAGAGCTGCTCAGGGTGGAGTTCACAGCCCCGGGTCAGTGGGTGATAAATCTCACTGCGGTGGACACCTCCTGTCTGAAAAGTAGTGTGAGCATTAAAGTGCTATGCACGGATACAACACCCCCGGTACCGGTCATCATCTGGCAGAGTGGAGTCATCTACGAGGGCCAGTCGGTAAACTTCTCCTCTGAGAGCAGCTTTGACAACCTGGGCATTTTAAACTTCACCTGGACCTTTCAGGGGGACACCAACGCCACGATCCTCTACGGGCGGGCGGTTACTTTTAACTTCTCAGCCCCAGGGGTATGGAGAGTCACCCTTGTTTGTGTGGACGTCTCTGGGAATGAGGCGGCTACCACCCTTACCCTCCGCGTAAGAGAGAAGCCTCATATGATAGAACCCCAAGTGGGAAAGAGTGAGACAGGGGAAGAGGGGGGAGGATTTTATCTCCTCCTTTCGGCGGTCCCCTACGTATTCGCCCTTCTTCTCCTTCTCCTCTTCAGGAGAAGGGACGTGGTGAAATCTGAGGTGGAAGAGTAATTCTCAGGCAATAATAGTCCCCCCGGCGTCCCCCGGGAGGGTCTTATTTTTATACTGTCTCATCATCTACCCATCGGAGGGAAAACGATGAGGTTCGCCCCCAGAATGAGCAGTATTCAGCTCTCGGGCATAAGGAAGATGTTTGAGATGGCCGGCGAGGGAGCGGTCCATCTGGGCCTTGGGGAGCCCGACTTTAACCCACCTCAGGAGGCCATAGATGCAGTCTGTAGGGCCATGAGGGAGGGGAAGAATAGCTATCAGTCCACTTTCGGGATAAAGCCCCTCAGAGAGGCGGTGGCGGAGAGGCTCAGGAGGTATTGGAATGAGATCACCTGGGAGAGGGTCGTTATAACTCAGAGCGGCAGCGAGGCCCTCTTCTCCGCAATCTTCTCCGTAGTGGGGGAGGGAGATGAGGTACTCCTGCCCGACCCCGGTTTCGTCCTATACGCCCCCCAGGTCACCTTAAGCGGGGGAAGGCCCGTGTTCTATCACCTCAAGAAGGAGAACTCCTTCCGCCCGGACCTGGGTGAGATGGAAACCCTCATAACCGACAGGACGAAGGCGATTGTTCTCAACTATCCCAACAACCCCACGGGAGGAGTTATAGATGAGGCAGTGGCGGAGGAAATAGTGGATTTAGCAAGAAGGCACGGGCTCTTCATAATATCCGATGAGGTGTACGACAGAATTATTTACAGCAGACAGCACGTGTCCTTCCTGGGGAGGTATGAGAGGACAATCTTGGTAAACTCCTTCTCCAAGACCCTTGCCATGACAGGGTGGAGGTTGGGATATATGGCGGGGGAGAAAGAGATTATGGAGAGGGTGGCTCTGGCCCACTACCACGTCCTCGCCTGCCCCTCAACGCCGCTTCAGTACGGCGCGCTAGCAGCAATGGAGGGGGAGGACGATTTTGTTGAGATGATGATGGAGAGGTTCAGAAGGAGGAGGGAGATGGTGATTGAGGGTTTAAAGAGGATTCCTGGTTTCAGCCTCCACCCCCCCGGGGGCGCTTTCTACGCATTTCCCTCGGTCAACCTTGTGAAGGACGGGAAGAGACTGAGCTCGGAGGAGGTTGCCATGGAGCTACTCAAGGGCGGTGTCATAACGGTCCCCGGAAGCGCTTTCGGAGAGGCGGGAGAGGGCTTCTTGAGACTCTCCTTCGCAACTTCGGAGGATCTCCTGGAGGAGGGGTTGAAGAGAATCTCCTCCGTTGTGGAAGAGCTTGATAGATGAATGCGGCCGCAATGGATCATTGTCTGCCAGGGGTGAGAGGAGGGGGTGGAGCTATCTGCGCCTTGGGTTCCTCAGGGGGAGGGGGAGCGGAGGGGACAAGGGTGGGGTAGTAGGGTTTTATGTCAAGAAGCGGGGTTCCGTCCAGCATGTCGACTCCCCGGAACCTTATTGAGTCCTCTTTCACTTCAAGGAGCTCAACGACGGCTACTCCTAGAGGGTTGGGGCGGTGGGGTGAGCGGGTTGAGAAGACCCCTTTTAAATCACCTCTCCCTCCCGTCCTGTGCAGGAAGTATATGAGGACAACCCAGGGGAAGGAATCGAGCCCCTCTAGTGCCTCCCTGTAAGGCGGGAAGATCTCTGCAACCGCCGTGTACATTAGCGCTTCGGCAGCCTGCCTTGGAGCGTCCTTAGCTTTTTTGAAAGGAGTTCTTATGATTCCTATAGGTTCTAAAACGATCTTCATCAGATGTAGTTTTTAGCCGTGAACTAATAAATCTTTCTGTCACTCCATTATAAAGACCGCAGCAGCCACCACGGTGGTCCACAGACCGTCCTTATTCCCTCTGGCACTCTGGGTCACATTCCTGGTCTCGAATATCCTCCCACTTGCGATGTAGACCTGTTTTCTCTCGTTCCACGCTGTCTCCGGGTCGAAATCTATCCCCAGGGTCGTTGCCAGCATGGTAGCTGCAAGGTCTTCGGCGTAATCTCCGGTCTTTTCGGCGGTCTCCCCGAAGGCGTGGTGTTCGGAGATGTATCCGTAGCGGTCCTTCTCCGCAGGGAGAGCGAGTCCTATAGAGGCTGAAACAAGTCTGTTTGGCTCATTGGTGGAGTTTCTAGCCATAACGCAGAAGATGACCTGGCCCGGTTTCAGCATGGCCAGCCCCCTCTTCCTGGAGATTATCTTACAGTTCGGCGGGAATATGCTTGAGACCTGCACAATGTTGTACTTCTCTATCCCGGCCTTTCTGAGAGCCAGCTCAAAGGATGCAAGCTTGTCCTTGTGGACGCCCAGCCCCTTTGTGAAGAACATGTATTTGGGAACCGTCATGTTATCACCTCTTCAGACGGACCTTCGCCCTCTCCCTTTGGACCTCCTTCTGTTCGGGGAGAACACGGAGGCGCTTTATGAACAAGTGAGATATAAAAGCTACCCTCCCTTTTCCCCTAAAATGCCTGTGAAGTATGCGGCCACAACGAGAAGGACAATACCTATCGCGCCGTAGAGCGCCCCTGTCACTGGCAGGGGAATGGCCACGAAGACCATCACTCCCAGCTTCTCATATCTCTCGATCTTTCCCGCGGCCTTCCTCCGCGTGCGGGAGAAGAGAGAGTCAAAAAACCTCTCCCACCGCCTATATCTCCTTAGGAACCTTTCAACCCGGGGGAAGAACTTCAGAAGAAATGGAATAGGCACCATATTACCCAGAACAGAGAGGATATATGCCTTGGGAAGGGAGTAGTGGTAGTGGAGATATGCCACAGGGAGCGCTCCCCTCAGCTCAACGATTGGGAGCATGCTTATGAAAAGCACAACTACCTCCCCGGGGAAGAGGTTCAGGAGGTCTACTAGGACGGAGGTGAGGGACAGATCATCACCTCCTCATGCCTCCGCTTCCCCGAAGATCCTCTCAACCATCCAGGTAGGGTTGAACTCCTTCAGATCCTTATATCCCTGACCAGTCCCCACATATATAATGGGGACACCCACCGCGTAGGCTATTGAGAGGGCGGCGCCTCCCTTTGCATCAGCATCTATCTTTGTGAGTATGGCTCCGTCTATCCCAACGGCCTCTTTGAACTTCCGGGCCTGCTCCACCGCGTCATTACCCGCAAGCGCATCTCCCACGAAGATTATAAGGTCAGGTTCTGCCACCCTCTTTATCTTCTTCATCTCATCCATAAGGTTGACGTTGGTCTGCATCCTGCCTGCAGTGTCTATGAGGACCACATCCTTACCCCTAGCCTTAGCGTGTTGGATGGCGTCGTAGGCAACTGCAGCGGGGTCAGCCCCCGGCCGGTGCTTTATCAGCTTCGTCCCCAGCCTCTCCGCATGCTTCTCTAGTTGCTCTATGGCCCCTGCACGGAAAGTATCAGCGGCGGCTATGACGGGGGAGAGTCCCATCTCTTTCAGGCGATACGCGATCTTCGCGACGGCGGTGGTCTTTCCGGTGCCGTTTACCCCGACGAACATGATCACGAATGGTCTTTTGCCCCTCATAATCAGGTCTTCCAGATCTAGCTTCTTCCCCTCCAGGACGTGTCTTATACCCTTTCTTAAAGCCTCCTCTATGACTTCTTCTACATCGCTCTTGCGGGATATCTTCGCGTTTAAAAGCCTCTCTCGCACGAAGGATTTGATCTCCTCCACCACGGGCTCTGCCACATCCGCTTCAAGGAGAGCGAGCTCTAGCTCCCACAGGACCTCGTCTAGTCTCTTTTCGGATATTCTTTTGGAAAATAGGCCCCCCTCCTCCTCCACCAATTTTAGATCCTCCAGCGGTACCCTCTTCTCACCGAGTCTTTTTCTCGCGAACTTGCTGACCTTCTTCTTGGGTCTGCTCCGCCGCTCTTCATCACCCTCCTCCAGTAACTCGTCTGCGGCCTTTTTCTTGAAGAACTTGAGTCTCTCCCTAAGGGATTTGAACATTTCCGCTCCCCCTTCCCTGCATCTGTGCGTAAAGCTCACCCGCCCGGGCGTTGAGCCCCTCATACTGCCTTACGATCTCCTCCCTTCTCCTCCTGAGCTCCTCCTCGCTTCTTCTGAGCTCCTCCTCTCTACCTTTTAGGAACTCAAGCGCCTTATCAGCCGACATCTCCACATGGATGTTCCGCCCAACGTTGACCGTGGGGCGAATCACCTTAATCGTCCCGGGGAGTCTTACCGAGGCTCCTATATGAAGCAGCACCTCCGCCGCCTGATCCTTTTTAAGCTCTTCAAGCGACCTTTTCGCAAGTGTGATCTCGGCAAGGGCAGACCCGATAAGCGTGAGCCTCTCCTCCAACATCCCGAGCTCTGCCCTCATAAGCTCCATTGTCGCGGCGATTCTTTCAAGCTCTTTTCTTCCTTCGCTCATAGAAGAACACCTTCAGCTTTTCTTATCCCCGACGAGGAATCTGACAAGGGGATTTCGGACCTCATCTGGGGTTATCTCCCGCACGGAGAGTATGCGGATGAACCTTCTCTTTACCTTATGATTACTCCCTATGAGCGAGTAGACCTTCTCTAACGCCTCATCTTCATTCTCCGCCGCCACCTCCTTTCTGAAGTTCTGTCTGCCCCCGGGGAGTGGATAGTATCCCTCCACTATGTATGGCTTCATCCATCACACCTCCTTAATGCGGAGCAATCCTCAGGAAAAGGGAACACAAATTAAAAGGTTGTGCCTACCAGGAGAGCCTCTCCAGCTCCCTTTCCTTCTTTGTGGCCTTGCGGAACTTCTTATAATGGTCCCGGCAGAGGTGCACCCGCCTTCCGCTACCCTCAAGGGTGCCGAGCACACCCTCCGCCTTCTTTCGGGGTAAGGACCTCTCAGCGGGTTTACTGCACCCCGGGTACTGGCACACCTTCTCCTCTTTCCTTTGGGGGGGCATACAATAACCTCACGGGCTGTAGGCTGGTATGGTAGCCTGCTCCTGAGGTGGTTTGATTGGAACCGAGGAAGGGAAGTATTTCAGAATGACTATATCCCCTATGGCCTGCACCCATCTGAAGGGGATCGCTATGGGCGCGGAGTCCACAACAAGTGCCGGGTTGGTATTGGCTACTACAAGGGAAGTGATCTCAGCCTCATTGGCGTCTATTACAGCGTTGACTAAGTCCCCCAGATAGGCGCCCCATGGCGTGTATACGGGCAGGTTGAAGATAGAGTTTATTTCCTCCAGCATTTCTGAACCCCCGTTGGCGCATTCTACATATCTCAATACAATATTTAAAACCTCTTTTCCGCCCCGCTACCTGCCGAGCTCTTTAAGCAGCATGACGTGCTCTTCCTCCGTTATCCCCAGAGTCTTCTTCAGCATAAGGATGAGGGCCAACTCGTCCCTGCTGACGTGCCCATCCTTCAGAGCCTCTTGAAGTGCGGTCCGGTATATACTGAGCTTCTCCTTCTCTCTCTTCTCCTTGCCTCCTCTGGGGAGAGACTTAAGGATCTCCTCCCTCCTTTTATCGGGTATGCCCAGGACGTTCAGAAGGCTCACTATTATGGCTTCCTCATCTGAGGTAATTCTCCCATCCTTAAGGGCCGTTTTTATTACAGTGTCCAGGATTCTCTCTGAGCTCAATCCGTCTGTGCACTCCTTGAGAACTTCTTCCTCCAGACGCCGGTGCTCCTCTTCAGTCACCTTCAGCTCCCGCCGTGCCTCCTTCAGCAGTTCGGCCTCGTCCCTTGTAAGCTTTCCGTCCTCCCATGCCTTTTTGAGGATGTTTCTGTAAACGTCAAGCCTCCGGTCCTCACTCTCCCTCCCGGGAGAGATTCTCTTAGCTTCTTCGATCTCACGCTCCCCGGTAGCCTCTGCGGCTTCCTCCTTACCCTCCATTTCCATGAGAACCTGAAGAGGTGTCTTACTTGCCTGGTGGGTGAAACAGTACTCCATGAAGGGAATGCTCCTTATCTTCCCCTTCTCCTTAACAACAACCATCTTCCCGCTCAGGCTTTTGATTATCTTCCTAGCTTCAACACGCCCCTCGTCTGTCAGGAAATAGACCCTCAGCCTCTGCCTGGCACCTCTCACGTGGGAGAGCCTCTCCTTAACAAGCCCCTTCTCAATGAGCTTCTTAAGTGACCTGGGAACGTGCTTCCTCTGTATGAAGGCACCTTTGGAGATGCCCTCCTGAGTCACCTGTGGTGGGACCTCAAACTCGTCCTCATATTGCACATAATCGTACAGATGAAACAGGATTCGTTCTTCCGCCGTCAAAGAATATCTTCTGCCCACGAATGAAGAAAAAGGAGGGGGGTTTTAAATCTTATTATGAACCCCCTATTCTTTCCTTTCTTTCTCCTTTCTAACGCCCTTTTCGGAGAGAATGGCTGAGATGTCCATCTCGTCCTTCTTCATCTCCTCTTCAAATCTCTCTCGTTCTTCAGCGAACTCCTCCATGGAGGGGATGGGTCCCAGTACTTCCTCGCTCTTCCCGACGATCTCCTCCAGCTTCTCTGGAGGCATCTCCCGCACTTCCGGTATCTCGCGCCTGCCTTTGCCGATGTATTCAGAGGCGCTCTCTATGAGGCGGGAGACCTCAAACGGGAAGATGATCTTGGTGGCCTTTCCGTTGGCCACCCTGCTTAGGGTGTCCAGGGAGAGGAAGGTCAGAGCCTTCTTGTCCAGCACCGCCGCTCCTAAGGAGAGTATTCTCAGCCTCTGGGCCTCGCCCTGGGCGGTGAGGATCTTGGCCATCCTCTCTCCCTCCGCCTCCAGTATGGCCGCCTGTCTCCTTCCCTCAGCCTGAAGGATCCTGGCCCTCTTCATACCCTCCGCCTCCAGTATGGCTGCCCTCTTCTTACCATCCGCTCTTAATATGGCAGCCCTTCTCTCCCTCTCGGAGGCGGTCTGCTCCTCCATGGCGGCCTTCACGGGGCCGGAGGGATCAACCTCCTTAATCTCCACGTTCTCAACCTTCACCCCCCACTTGTCAGTCTCCCTGTCAATTATGTCCCTGAGCTTTGCATTTATGACATCCCTGTTGTAGAAAACCTCATCCAGCTCCATGTTACCAATTATGGCCCTTAAAGTGGTCTGGGCAAACTTCACTGTGGCAATTCTGTAGTCCTGAACGTTGTAAATGGCTTTTCTGGGGTCTACAACTTTGATATATATAACGGCATCCACCTTCGTGGGTGAGTTGTCTTTGGTTATGACCTCCTGGGGAGGAACGTCAAGGGTCTGGGTTCTCACATCTACTCTATGTATTTTACTTATAAAGGGTGCTATCATGTTAAAACCTTGGTAGAGTGTTTTCTTGTACTTACCCAGTTTTTCATAGAGGACCTCTTCGTAGGGCGGTACGATCACTATGGAGCTCCTCAGGGCCGCCATAAAGACCATAAAGATAATAAAAACCAAAAGCCAAACGAAGTAGCCAAGCATATTATTCACCTCATCATCTCAATTTTTAAGGCAACCGTGCGTCTCACTCATAAATCACCTTCACAACCATGAGCTCCTCAAGAGCTCTTCTCCTTTTATTATACATTTCTTCTAATTTAATCTTCTCCTTGGGATCCCTTGGTACCACATCCTTGACGTCCATGGCTTCCACACTGACTCCCCACTCCGCACACACCTTTTTAGACTCTTCGACACTGCGGACCGCCAAAATCTCCCTGTTTAAGTATATATCCTCAAGTTCCATCTCTGCCGCCACATCTTTTATAGCCTTCTGAACAGCTCTCTTGGTGGCCTGAAGGTAGTATTCATGGTGATAGTGAGCTTTTACTGGATCCTCCACCTTTACGAAGGCAGTAGCTTCAAGGGTGAAGGGCTTCATATCCTTGGAGTAGAGGTTCATGGGCGGAAGGTTCAGGGTCTGAGTCCTTATGTCAACAGGGTGGAGGGAGCGGAAGAGCGGGGTGACAAAGTGCAGTCCCGGGGTATCGAGCACTCTCACAAAACCCCCTCTTTTCTCACAGATCACCACTTGGTAAGGCCACACTATGAGCACGCTTCTCTTCAACAGTACCGGAATCAAAATGAGTACAACTATTATCAGAATCCAGAGGGTTAGAGTAAGCAGAGCGGAGCTCAATTCTCTCCCCCTCCTCTCACAACGACCACTCTTGTCCCCCTCGGGAGCCTTCTTCTGTATTCATGGTCCTTCGCCAGTCTCTCGGCCACCTGGCCGATTATCTCTATCTCCCTTATGCGGACCTCCTCAACATCTATTCCCCATTTGGTGCACTCCTCCTTAAGAACCTCCATTATCTTTCTGTTCAGCTTATGAACCTTCATAACAGCCTCCTCGGTCTCCATCCCGCCTACGATCGCCCTTGTGATGACTCCGGCAAATTTGTTAAGTGCAAGATGAGGGTCTTCAACTTCATATTTTGCCTTCATCGGGTCGCTGACTCTGTAGCGAATCTTCACTGCCACCCTCACTGGGGTGTTATCCGTCAGAATACATTCACATTGCAAATCCTCTATGGTTTTCTCCGTTGTGTCAATGAAATAGACCTTACTTATGAATGGAGCAACGAGATGGACCCCGGGGGGAAGAGTGCCTACTGGGTGGCCCAGTTTCTCGTATATTCCAACGTGACCCAGGGGCACTTTAACTATTGAAGAGGCGAGCATTATGAGAAGTACCAAAAGAAAAACTACAGACACTGTTAATAGGGCGGCGGAGAGGCTCAAGGGCCCACCTCACTTCTTCTTCACACGGAGGTGTACACCCTCTCCCCCGACCACAACCACTTTGGTCCCCGGAGGTAAGGGTTCATCGGAGGTGGCGGCCCAGTCCTCCCCAGAAACTCTTACCCTCCCCTTTGTGGGATCATCAGGGTCGGTCTCTTTTATAACAATACCCTCCTTACCGATCATTGAATTTGTGGTGGGGGTAATTGTTGGTTCAGGCTTTCCAGCGAGGATCTGGTAAAACTTGATTGTGAAGGCTGTGGAGGCCAGAAGGGCAACGATAACTATTATGGGTGTGTATAAGCTGAGGAACATCGCCGGTGCAATCAGCCCGAAGACCCCCAAAATGATAAATATGGTGCCTGGGATTATAATAAAATATCCGGGAGTGGAGGCCTCAACGGCCACAAGAATGAGACCGAGTACCAAAAGGATTATGGAGACATAGTGGGGGTCAAAGGAACCAGAAGATGTGGTATTGTTGGTGGCCATAACCCATATCGAAAGAATCAGGGGGAAGAATCCGAAACCCTTCTTTGGGAGCATATCAATACCCAATTAAGAGTATAACAATTGATTTATTTAAACTCTCCTGAATAACCCCCCCAACGCATGGAAATTCCCAAAAAGGTTATTAATAGATGCTCATACGGAGGGGCAGGTAACGAAAATGACAGAAGAGAAAATAGAGCAAGGAACCTGCCTGAGGTGCGGCAGGGTGGCCACTCTGCACAGAGGCCTGTGCATAGACTGCTTCAGAAAAAGCTCCGAGATATTCACTATTCCCGATTATATAGATTTAACCGTGTGCCGCTCCTGTGGAGCGCAGCTTAAGGGAAAGCACTGGGAATACGGTGGAGAACTGAAGGACATAATAGAGGACGAGATCCACTCATCCCTGCAGGAGCTCTCCGGAGTTGAGGTGTCCTTGGAGGATATAGAGATGCGCAGGGGAGGGGAGGGTTTATATCACGTAGAGGTCAGGGCAGTGGCGCTCTTCCCCGGGGGTGGTGTGATACCCACCCGGAAGGCTTTGACGGTGAGGGTGAAGAGCTCTCTCTGTCCCCGTTGCAGCAGGATTCATGGCTCCTATTATGAGGCCATAATACAGGTTAGAGGCAGCGGAAAGGACCTCCTGAGGCAGGAAGAGGCGGTGGATAGGGTACTTGAACGGGTTGACCAGATAGCCCGGGGAGACCCCATGACCTTTGTCACCAAGCTAGTCAAGGTGAGGGGGGGGTGGGACATCTACGTTGGGAGGAACCAGAGTGCTCGCAGGATCGCCCAGGAGATGCACAGACTCTATGGGGGAGATTATAAGGTCTCCTCAAAGCTGGTCAGCAGACGGGAGGGGAGAGAGCTGAAACGTTTCACGTACCTCGTCAGGCTCCCTCCCTGGAGAAGGGGGGATTACCTCCTCAAAGACGGCACTCCTCACAGGATAGAGGGATTTCAGGGCAGGAGGGTAAAGCTAAAGAACATCGAGACCCGGCGGGAGGAGAGCGTTGAGATATCCTCTGTTGAGACCCTTGCCCACTACCCCTCAAAGGAGGTTGAAATGGAGGCCACTGTTCTCTACACCAGTGAGCGAGAGATAGTAATAATGGATCCCGTGAGCTTCGCTGAGGTCAACATCAAAAAGCCCCCGGGGTGGAAGAGAAGAGAAAGCGTCAAAGTGGTTAGGGTAGATGGGGGGATATATCTCCTTTAGACGTAGACCCTGACCTCCGCCGTTATGATGTTCAATACCAAGGAGTCCACGGAGTCTATCCGTAGCGTTAGAAGCTCCTCTCCCCCCGAGGGGCTAGAGAGGGTGACGTTGTATTCGCTCTCCGTTAAGCCCTCTGCGGAGAGCTCATCCTCAAGATAGCTCACAACCGCAGAACCGTATCCCTCCGGGAAGGAGATGCTGACCAGAAGGGTCTGACCCCCTTCGAAGTCATAGGTTGTGTGGAAGGTGGTTACGGCCCTCACCTCTATGAGGGCGTTGGAAGAGGAGCCGTGAGTGGAGCTCTCCCCGTCGAAGGAAACCAGATTCACCTTCAGGGACCTGAGGGTTCCGCCCCCCGGGGCTGGACTGTGGGTGAGAAATACCTCGGGGGGCGCTTTGAGGACGAGAGAGTCTCCCTGCTTCATCACAATTGCCCCCTGCTGATAGAGCAGGCTGTAGTCCTCGATGTAGCCGTTGTCCGCGGTGTATAGAATATATCCCACGCCCCTGCCATAGATTGTGCTGCCAGTGGAGTTGGTGACCTCACACTGACCACTAGCGGTAATCACGTCCATGGAGCCCCACACTCTGCCGGTGCCAAAGAGGGCACCCCCAGGGCTGCCCATGGAGAATACTGAGGAGGAGACCGCTCCCTCAACGCCGAGGACGTTCTGCTCCTCTATTATGGACCTGAGATTATAAATCTGAGTTACGGTATCCTCCATGTGCCTGCTCTCCACATCCTTTCCCCATGCGGGAAGGTATATCTCCATGACTGTCCCTACCACTGAGAGGGTTATCGCCAGGAGCATTATGGAGGAGATGACGTTCGTCACGCCTTCATCTCGTCTTACAATCCGCTTCATCTTACAGCCTCCTCAGATCTATCTCGATCACGGTGAGGGAGATTCGGACCCCTGTGATGCTGGGCATTTCCATCTCAGCCCCAGTCCCACTGTCAGTGAAGAAGAACTCTCCTGGATTAGGGTTTGGGGTGGGGTCCACCTCCGCCATCCCTTGGGCCTCTGCCGATCTTTTAAGTTCAAGAAGGGCGAGTCTCCCTAAAGGGCTTCCGCTAACTAGTTTCAGGTCCCCAGAACCGAGTGTGACATCCTGGGCTGACTTCAATGTGATTGTGATAGAGGCTGTTGTGAATCCTTCCACCTTCTGAAAGTCTCCAGTCGATGTGACAATCTCCAAAATGAGCCAGGTCTCACCACCCCCGTACTCGATCCTCCACGAAGGCTCTTTCAACATTCCCGTCCCATAGGGATCCAGGTAGAAGACCCCCCCCGCAGCGTAGGAATAGGAGATGGGGGATGTATAACGGTAGTTAGCTGTGAGGTTCAGATATCCGGCGGATACGGCGTAATTGACCTCGTTCAAGAAAATCTCTAGCACCTTCTCCTCCGGTGTAAGCTCTATGCTCCCCACAGCCCTACTTGTGGCTGTGGTGCTTCTTCCCCAGGTACCCAGCCTCACTGGGAAGCTCATAACATCCCCCTCTGTGCCGTATAGGGAGAGTGTGTCCACTGCTCCGGATATCCTGAGGGCGGTTTCTTCAAGGGAGGCCTGGTGTACCATCTCCTCCCTGAGGCCATAGTTCTTCCCTGCTACAATAAGGTAACCGCTTGCCACCATGAGGGCGGCGGTTAGGATGAATATTCCTGTGACCACAGTGGAGACTCCGTCCACATTCCGCCTAGCACTTCTCAAAGCTCCACCCCCTGGGGGTCGCCATAGGTCTGCATCATTCTCTCCCACCACTCAAGATAGACGGTATCCCCGCAGCACTGCTCTGTGCCGGCATCCCTTGTACTTCCCTCCACACCGGTGAGGAGGGAGACACCATAGACAACTACATCGTCTATAAGAACCCCCTTGATGTCGCTTGTGGGGTCCTCGTAGTGATTGTAGCCATCTTCATTTGTGGTGACTACCCTGAACCGGAGTAGGACTACGAACCCCCTCCAAGGGGTGAGGTCCACGCTCAGCCTGCTTAAAGTTGAGGCCTCAACCCATCCGTTTCCGGAGTCGATTCCCGTCATGCTCTTCCCTGACTCATTGTATTCGGAGCCCGAGACTCCCCAGCCCCACCTCACACCCAGGGTGATGGCAGTCCATGTGAGACCATTGTCAGCGGATACCTCAACCCTCACACAATCCGGTGGGGCTCCGGAGAGGCTGTTTATGTTAAACCTGGTGTAGAAAGAGAGGCGAGCCCACCTGGCGTTAGTTAGGTCTATAGGTCTTGTTATGAGGGAGTTGTCTATGCCGCTTTTAAGGTAATCGTCACCCCCCTCCCCATTATGGTTCCACCAGGCGTGGGTTCCGCTTCTAGACAGTTTTCCGATCTCCTCCCCTACAGCCTCGTAGAGCTCCCATTTGTCCGTTGCGGAAGCGTTTGCTGGGAGGGAATCAGACCTTGAAACCCTGATTTCAAGATCGTCTATCCACCAGCCGAAGCCTGTCCCCTGGCCATACTGCTTATAATAGAGCCGTACATATACCTCGTCCCTGGAGCTCTCGGGAACATACGGGAGCAGGTCCACCTTAGCAAACTCCCAGTCGAATGTCCCGGTTGAAGACTTTCCGTTCCAGCACCACAGGATTCTTCTTCCGAAATCGTCCCTCCAAATCACGGGCTGACCTTCGCTGTCTGTGAGAAGGAGGTTACCGCTGTAAGATGTCAGAGGGGTGACATAGAGCCAGTCTATGTCAGAGGTGTTGTCAGGTCCGTCACCATCAGTGTCCACCCCCCTGAAACCCAACATGACAACTCCTCCATTTTTGCCCGGCAGTATGTTATATTTATGCCAGAAGGTCAGATACGCGGAAGTGGAGCCAGAGATGGAGAAGGGACCCACTGTAAAGTACTTGTCCTCGTTTCTCTCGAATGAACCGCCACCACTCCCACCGCCTCCAGTCATAAATGCCCAAAGGCCTCCCTCTGTGCTCCTACCGTTCACAATGTTCCTGGCGACCACCTTCCAGAAATATTCTGTATTCTCGTTCAGGGTGTAGGGTAAGCTGTAGTACTTCTCTGTAAGGCCAGAGGCTATGAGAGTCAGCGAGTCCTGCGAGAGGCCCAGGTAGACGTCATATCTTATATTCTCATTGTTGCCGCCCGGGTCATCACCACCACTCCATGAGAGGGTCAGGGTTGTGGGTACATCGAGCTCACCGTTTGGAGGATAGGGGTCACGCGATGTATATGTTGACCCCCTCGTAATCGGAGGGGATGTTCACCGTGTATTGTCTCCACGTCCGGGCCCAGCTACTGGTTGAGCTGAATGCACCATCTCCGTTCTCATAGCACAGGGTATTATAGACAGAGGAGTCGCTTCTTATGGTAT